>CAJWBW010000052.1:0-8188 GCA_913020415.1 uncultured Phycisphaerae bacterium
CCCCGCCGCAGGTCACCGCCGACTTCGATGCGATGGCCTACGAGCCGGTGGTCGAATTCCAGGTGACCGAACTCGACTCGACCACCGAGACCACGGTGCCCGCTCCGGCGGTGCCCCAGGCGCCGGCCATCGAGGCCGCACCGACCGGCAGCACGGTCGAAATGACGACGAGCGTGGGCATGGAATCCTTCGACGAACTGTTCGCCTCGGCCGATGGCACGACGCCCGCGATCGAGTTCGCGGGCTCGCGGGCATCCAATGCCAATCGGATCGTCTACGTGATCGACGCCTCGGGCAGCCTGACTCCGTATCTCCAGATCGTGCTCGAGGAGATGTTCCGCTCATTGCGTCAGCTCGACGATCGTCAGCAGTTCGCGATCATCTTCTTCCAGCGGGACCAGGCCCTTCCGGTGCCGCCCCGCGGTCGTCTGCAGAAGGCCACCGGGGGCGCGGTCGATCGTGCCATCGACTGGATCAACACGGGTGCCAATGTCGTGCCCGGAGACAGTTCGAATCCGCTGGCCGCACTGGAGATGGCATTCGATCTGCATCCGCAGGTGATCTTCCTGCTCAGCGACAGCATCACGGGTTCCGGCGCCTACGAGGTCGACCGGGGGCAGCTGCTGGCCCAGCTCGAGGACATGAATCCGGTGATCGAATCCTCGACGGGACGACGCAAGGTCCAGGTGAACTGCATCCAGTTCCTGGCCGAGGAGGAGGATCGCCTGGGGACGTTGCGCACGATCGCGGAACGGCACGGGGGAGAGGGCGGCTACAAGGTCTACGATCGCGCGGCGATGGGATTGGGTGAATGAAACGGTTGACGGCGATTCTGGCGGTGGTGATCGGAGGCTCGGCGCTCGCCGATGCGGTGCACGTCGTCGGGACGACGGCACCGCTGCCCGGAAGCGAGATCATCGCCATCGAGGGTGGACGGGTCGTCTACGTCGACCTGACCGGAGCGCGTCGCGAGCGCGGCGTCGAGGACATCATCCGTCTGTCCTTCGATGCGTCTCCCGAACTGGATGTGGCGGAAGCGAGACTGGCCGCCGCCGTCGACGACGAAGCGCTCATGCTGCTGCTTCGTGCCTGCATCGAGGCCCCCGATGCACTGTCGCGCCGCTGGATCCACCGCCGTCTGGTGGCGGTGCACGACCAACGCAACGAGTATCCGCAGGCGGTGTCCCACTTCGCACGTCTGCTGATTGAGGATCCGCACGTGGCCTGGCTCCGCATCGTGCCCCGGTGTGCCGCGTCGCCCACCACGCCGCGTGCGGCGGCCGAGGCCCTCGAGCAGGTCCGGGCCGCCCGCCTTCGGGTCGAGGACGGGGACGTGCGTGCGACGCTCGATGCGATGGTGGAACGGTTGCAACGCATGGTCCGCAAGCCGGTCGACGGCACGCTGTCCGGGTTCGATCTCGCCGTGATCCGGGGGCAGCAGGTTGCCGTTCCCGTCGCCACGGCGGTCACCGCGGAACTGTCCACGCCGGACGAGATCGATGCGATGCTGCAGCGATCCGAGTACACGTCGGCGTTGAACGCGTGCCTCGCCGCGGTACGAGCGGGCGACGCCCGCAGCATGGCCCGTCTGCTCAGGCAGACGGGGGACGCCCGGAACGGACTGGGCAACACCGACGAGGCGATCATCGCCTGGACCCGGTGCGGCCTGCTGTTTCCCGATGCCGCCACGGCGGCGCCCAGCCTCGCCGCGGCCGCGGAACTCGCGGCGGTGCGGTGGCCGGACGGACCGACATCACGACGACTGTGGGAGGAAGCACTGCGAATCGGCCGCCGGGCGAACGACGAAGACGTCGTGGCCCGGGCCCACGCAGCGCTTGAAGTCACGAAAGACCAAGGAGGATCACGCCCATGAGCGGATCATCGATCATCACGCTGCTTTCGCAGCTCGCCACAACGACCGCCGCGGGCGATCCCGGACCGGTGGAGCAGAGCTTCGCCAGCGCCTTCTTCGTCTCGCGGAATGCGGACAACAGTCTTGAACTGCTCGGCAGCCTGATCATCTGGCTGCTGCTGGTGCTCTCGATCGTCAGCATCGGACTGATCATCTCGATGACGATGAGCAACAAGCGGGAAACGATCCTGCCCGAGGGCGTCGTCGAAGTGGTCAAGACCCATCTGGCGTCGGGGCGGTTCTCGGAGGCGATCAAGGTGACCGCCAAGGAGGACAGCTTCTTCAGCCGGATCATGCACGCGGCCATGCAGGAGTCTCCGCACGGGTACGCCGCGGTGATCCGCGGTCTCGAGCAGACCGCCGATGAACAGACCACCGTCCGGTTCCGTCGCATCGAGTTCCTCAACGTGCTCGGTCAGGTGAGCCCGATGATCGGCCTCTTCGGAACGGTCTACGGCATGATCCTGGCCTTCCAGGCCATCGTCGTCAGTGGCGGAAATGCCGATCCGGTGATGCTCGCCGGCGGCATCGGAACCGCGTTGACGACGACGTTCTGGGGGCTCGTCGTGGCGATTCCGGCTCTGGCCGGCTACGCGATCGTGCGCAACCGGATCGACGAGATGACCACCGAAGCCACGCTGGTCGCCGAAAGTCTGCTGGGGCAGTTCCGACCGAGTCGCAGCGGTTCGGGTCGAAAGAAGTCGTCCGCCAAAGCATCGCCTCCGGCCGCGCCGGAAGGCGACCTGCCCGTGGAGTAGCGCATCGTGGCATCGATCTTCAAACGAGGACCGGCACGGCCGCAGGCCAACATCACGTCGATGATCGACGTGGTGTTCCTGTTGATCGTGTTCTTCGTCCTCGTGTCGCAGATCGTGGATCTGGAATCCGTCGACATGGAGCTGCCGGAACCGGATCATCCCGCCGCGGCCCTGCCCGAAGAGGAGCCGCGTGCGGTGCTCAACGTGCTTCCGGGTGAGGATGGCGACTGCGACGGCTACCGGCTGGCCGGCATCGACTATCCCCCGACGCCCGACGGACTTGGTTCGCTCCGCTCGGCGCTGGTGGCCATCTACCAGCAGACGCCGGGCATCCGGGTCAATCTGCGAGCGGACCGGGCAACGGACTACCGCTGGGTCTCTCCGGTCCTGCAGCTGGTTCGCCAGGCGGCGGGGCTGTCCGGGACGGGGCAGGATGCGGCACGCATGAATCTCGTCGTGCAGCGGGGGGGCGATCAGTCATGAGCGATCGCCCGACCCCCTCGACGTCCTCGCGCTCACAGTCGGTGCCACCGGCCCGACGTCGCAGTCGAGATGCCTCGAGCATCGGTCTGAACCTGACTTCGATGATCGACGTGGTGTTCCTGCTGCTGGTCTACTTCATGGTCGCCACCGATTTCAAGAAGGCGGAAGAGGTCTACATCCTCGACCTTCCGGATCGGGTGGAAGGCATGTCGGCCGATCCCTTCGAGCTCGACGAGGAGCCGCTGCGCATCATGGTCCGAAGTACCGGAGCGGACGGGTCATCGTTCCGCCTGGCCGTGGACGGACCATGGGATCCGGTCCGGGACTTCGACGGGCTCTACGACTTCCTCCGGGCCCGCCAGGTCGACGGGATGGGCGGGGGACTCTTCGCCGTCGACCATCCGATCGTCATCGTTCCGGATGCCTCGCTGCACTGGGAGTTCGCGATCGACGCATTCAACGCTGCGGTCCGGGCCGGTTATCGCAATGTGACGCTGCAGGAGATCTCCTCGTGATGCTCCTGCCCACCCTGCTCCTGACGCTCGCAACGGCGACGGTCGACGATCCGTTTGCGGATCGTCTCGACGAGGAGTCCTACCTGCAGTCGCTCGGGCGCCTGCAGTTGACCGAGGTGCTCGACATGTATCTGGAATCCCGGGGAACCGACGATCCCCGCGGAGCGGCGGAGTTCCAGATCGCCGCAATCGATGCGGCGATGCGCGAGCCGGGACTCGAAGCGTCGGCCCGTCGCTCGCTTCTGGATCGCCGCATCGCCGTACGTCGTGAACTGCTCGCAACCGAGCTGGATGCGGCGACGGAGTTGGAATGGCGACTGGGACTGGCGGAGGATCATCTGCTGCTCGGTCTCGGAATGGGGCATCTCGGTCTTTCGGCGATGCACGGGGCATCCGATGCCGAGCGTGGGGCGATGGCGAACGGGCACGTCGAAGCGGGCCGGGCGGCATTGCAGCGGGCAGAAATCGCGTTGGAGAAAGCAATCTGGTCGCTCGAGGAGATCCCCGCGTCCCAACGCACGGCCGCGCAGCGCAACGCACTGGTCGATCTCCGGGAAACGCAGCGTGACCGTCGGCTGCCGCTCCTGCGCGGAATGGCGTTGGTGCACGCCGCCATGTCGTCCGAGGATTCGTCCGAGCGAGGTCGCCTGATGGAAGATGCCCGGGACGGGTTGGCGGATCTGCCGGGCCAACTGGATGGAGCTGCGAGTCCGCGTGCATCCTGGCTGCTGGGGATGACGTTGGCACAATCCGGCGACTACGACGCGGCGGAGGAAATGTTCCGGGATGCAGCGACCCACGATTCCGCACTGCGAAGCGACATCCTTGCAGCCCGGCTCGGGGGCGTCTTCAATCGTGTCGTGGCCGGTGGTCCGGATCGCGGAATTCGTTCCGCGGAGTCGATCCTCCGTCGGTACGGCGAACCGGAGGATCGGGCGGAGCGGATCCTGCTCACCGGCGTACTTGTCACCCTGCACCTGCAGGCGGGCACGGTTTCGGATCGACCGGGGCACGAAGCCCGCGCGGTTCGTGCCCTGCTCGATCTCGGATCCCACCTCCGTTCCCAGGGGCTCGACGCCGCGATGGTCGATGCATTCGTGGCGCAACGAATCGAATCACTGCCGATCGGGCGGGGGGGACAGGATCATCTTCCCGCGGAAGCGGCCCTGATCCTGCTGGCACGATCCGAAGATGCGGCAGGCATCCGGGAGTTGCTCACCCGGTCCGATCTGTCTTCGCGGACTCGGGTGCGGGCCCTGATGCTGGAGTGCGACCGTCTCGAGGCCGCGGGAGAGATGCGGGCCGCGGCGGACGTCGCGATGGAGGCGGCGGCCATCGGTCAGGATGTGCCCGAAGGAGGCACGGCCGCCGAACGTGCGGCCCGACTCGCGATGGAGCGTCTGCAACGCGACGATCAGGATGCCCGGACGATCGCCGGTCGTGCCCTGCGGCTGCTGTGCACGAAGTATCCCGATCGTCCCGGCATCGATGCGTGGCGACTGGCCGCCGGTCGGCTCGCGATGCAGGACGGTGAACTTGAAACGGCACGCTCCTACTACGAGTCGATCACGCCGGGTGGTCCGATCCGTCTGGACGCGATCGTCGAACTGTGCGAGGTGATGCGGTCACAGGCCGTCGACGCGTCATCGCGGCAACGAGCGATCGATTCGATGCGGACGCTGCGTCTCGAACAGGAGGGGGCCCGAGCCGATCAGGTGGATCTCGTCATCGCCGCCGTCCTGCTTGACGACGGTCGTGCGGAGGATGCATCGCGCGTGCTGGCGGAGATGCGTCGATCCGCCCTCGATGCCGATCGGCAGGCGCGGTTTGATGCTTTGGTGCTGCGGTCCGCGGGGGGCGACGCGGATGCCGTGGCGGCCGCGGCGAGCGAAGTGGCCCGACGTGCCACGGCGGACGGGGGAGCGGCACTGGTCGGGGCGCTTTCGACGGCGTTGGAGGAGCTCGACCGCCGATCCGAGACCCGTGGAGACGCTCCGGACGCGCAAGCCGTCGCAGCCGAGCTGCTGCCGCTGGCCGAGTCGCTTGAATACTGGTTGCAGGAGCAGGGAGAGGATGATCCCGTCGCCTGGTCGCTCGTGGCGAAGGCCCGTGGTCGATGCGGCGAGCATGTCGCGTCCCTGGCGATCTACGATCGACTGCTGAAGTCGAATCCGTCGGCCGGTTCCATTCTGGCGGGTCGGGCACAGGCGCTGTTCGATCTGGGGGGCACGGAGCGGCTGGCCGAATCGATGCAGCTCTACCGTCGACTGGCCTCGGCCGGAATGCAGTCGTCGCCACGGCGGTGGTGGATCGCCCAGCTGCGAATGCTCCAGATCCTCGACTCGATCGACCGCAACACGGAGCAGATCGCTCCCCGCATCCGACGTCTGCAGCAGCAGGACCCCGAACTGGGCGGAGCCGATACGCGCCGCGCCTTCGAGGGGCTGCTGGTCAAGCACCAGTCGTAGGGTTCAGGATGCCTTGGTCGCCGGGACGGGGTTCTGCATCTGGAATCGTCGGAACAGCGCCCGGCTGCGGCTGTCGCCCTTCAGCCTGGCCTGCAGCTTCCGCAGGGTGTCCACTTCGATCTGGCGGACACGTTCACGGGTGAGGCCCACCTCCGCACCGATCTGCTTGAGTGTGAGTGGAGCCTGACCTTCGAGACCGTAGCGAAGCTTGAGCACGCGTGCATCACGCTCCTCCATCTCCTCGAGCATTCCAAGCACGGCCTTCATCTCCTCCCGTCGTACCGCGGTTCGCTGCGGTGCTTCGGTCCGGTGATCCTCGACCATGTCCGAGAAGTCCATCGCTTCGCCGTCTTCCCCACGGGGCGCCTGGCCGCTGGACTGGTACGCACGCATGGCCCGGACGATCACGCTGACCTTCTTGTCGGGCAGTCCCATGACGTGGGCCACTTCGTTCTGGTTGGGCGGCCGGCCGAGTTCCTCCTCGAGCCGGCGGTGAGTCTGCTTCCAGCGTGAGATCAGATCCACCATGTAGGCGGGAATGTGGATCGGCTGGAGTGCATTGATCAGCGTTCGCTTGATGGCCTGCTTGATCCACCACGAGGCGTAGGTCGAAAACCGGGCGCCCTGGGCGGGATCGAATCCCTCCACGGCCCGAATCAGACCGATGTTGCCTTCCTCGATGAGGTCGGTCAACGGCAGTCCCCGGTGGGTGTAGTTCTTGGAGATCGAGACGACCAGGCGGAGATTCGCACGAATCATCCGATCCTTGGCTTCCAGATCGTTGTCGTTGATGACCCGCCAGCCGAGTTCCTTCTCCTCTTCGGGAGTCAGCAGCGACGTCTGGTTGATCTGCTTCAGATAGAGTTCGAGGTCCCGATTCGAGGTTCGCTTCGCCATGAGACTCATCAGCGGCCTGCCGATCATGTGCCCGACAGGGGTGGCTGCTCCTTGGTGGCACGCCGCGGAAGGTTCCGGGTGGCGTGCGTCGTGATGTGGAGGGCGGCGTACCACCCCTCTCTACCCATGCCTGAATCCGCGGCAACGCGGCGGATGGTTGCATGGCCCTTGGAATTTCCGGATTATTTCCGGACTTTGATTTGCCCTCCGGGCAAAAGCCCTTCGGGTCCCGGCGATTCGTTCCCCCGGTCACAAGTGAATTCGGGCCATACGAAGGCGGTGTTCAAGCCCTGATCCGCCATTTCACGTTCCCAAGGGGGCTTCCGCCGACCCGATCGGACCAACCCTCAGAACCGGAACCTCCTTGGTCCGGTATGCCGGGATGGCACCCTCCGATGTGAAGATGGAGAAGCCGCGGTTTCGGTCCGGGATCGGGGTATGGTGAACAAGCGGCCCGAGGTGGCCGGGGAGCTGTCATGGATTTCTCTGATCTGACCCGATTTCTCGCCGACTGGCCCCGGGCGATGGGGCAGTTCCAGGTGCGTGAGGTCCAGGCGGCCGACGGCCGGATGCTGATCCAGGTGCGAATCGATCTCGGGGTCATTCAGATGGAGACGGAAGGACGTCCGGACGGAGAGAAGCCGGGAGGGCATCCCTCACTGCTTGATCGGGCCACGGCCCGGTTGGCCGAGGAAGGCTCGCAGGTCCTGCTGGATACCGATGAATGCCGTGCCATCCGGGATGAGGCGGTGCAGTTCTATCACCGGTACGTGGCCTTCTTCAACCTGAACAGGTTCGAGGCGGTGATTCGGGACGCCGATCACGCCTTGCGATGTCTGGATCTCTGTCGTGATCACGCGGGAAGCGAGGAGGATCGGGTCCGACTCGAGCACCTTCGGCCCCAGGTCTTCACCATGAAGGTGCGTGCCGCCGCCGAACTCGCGATGAGTCATCGCCAGCCCAGGGCGGCGATGGCCGCCATCGATCAGGGGTTGTCGGAACTCGAGGAGCTCCTGGGGCCGGATGTGGCCGAACGCAGCAACGAGATGCATCTGCTCCGGGGGATGCGCGAGATGCTGGTGCCCAAGCTGCCCGCCTCCCAGCGAGTGGAGCTGGAGGAGCGGCTGCAGGCGGCACTCGACGACGAGAACTACG
>CAJWBW010000053.1:0-8142 GCA_913020415.1 uncultured Phycisphaerae bacterium
CCGTCATGCCTCCGAGCTGATCGATCACCTCCTTGGTCCCGGCCCGTTCGAGCAGGGCGGCCGCGATGGCGGACCGATAGCCGCCGTTGCAGACGGTGACCACGGGAGCTCCACCCACGAAGCGATCGGCGTGCTGGGGGAGTTCGGGCAGGGGGACGTGGACCGCCCCTTCGATGTGCCCGGAGTTCCATTCCGCGGTGGTGCGGACGTCGAGCACGCACAGCGACTCCCCGGCGTCGATCCGGTCCTGGAGTTCGGTGGAGGGGACTACGTCGTGCCGGGCGGTCTCCAGGCCGGAGTCGATCCAGCCCTGGACGCCGCCGGTCAGGTGGCCGGCAATCCGATCGAGCCCGACCCGCACGAGTCCGCGGACCGCGATTTCCACGTCGCGTTCGGAGTGTCCGGCCAGCACGAGGGGTGTCTGCGCGTCGAGCATCCAGGCGGACCACATGGAGAAGTTCTTGCCGAGGCCGATGCAGATCGATCCCGGAACATGCCCGCGGCCGAAGTCGGTCTGGGACCGGAGGTCCAGCACGACATGGTCCTTCGCCGTCAGTTGCTGGACATCCCGGGGGGAGATCGCCGGGCCGGCGGAGATGGGTCCCAGGGATGCGGGTCCACGGCTGTTGAGTTCCTTCATCCGGGTGTAGTAGTCGGGGCGGGGAGGAAGGTTCGACAGCATGCGTTCCACGAACTGGTCCCGGCTCAGCGTCGGGTCCAGCATGGGATTCGTGAGTCGTTCGTAGCCGAGCGTCGACATGGGTCGGCCGCTCATGCCGGCGCCGCACATCGAACCGGCGCCGTGGCCGGGATGGACCTCCAGCGAGTCCGGAAGGGTGGCGAGTGCAGCGACGCTGTCATGCAGTTGGCGGGCCAGGGCGTCGGTGGCTTCGGCTCCCAGAAGATCGGGACGTCCGAGGGACCCGACAAACAGGAAGTCCCCGCTGAGCATGGCCATGGGAGTGTCCTGATTGCGATGGACATCGAAGACCAGCCAGCTGAGGTGTTCGGGGGTGTGCCCGGGGGTGTGCATGGCCCGCAGTCGGACACCGCCGAGTTCGATGCAGTCTCCATGGCGGACCGGCGTATGCGGGTAGTCGACCTGGAACTGCTCCTGCCGGTCGTAGGCCGAGAGGCGCAGGGTGGCGCCGGTTCGTTCGGCGAGTTCCCTCGCGCCGGAGGCGTAGTCGGCGTGGATGTGCGTCTCCAGCACCTCCGTGATCTCGACACCGTGGGACCCGGCGAAGTCGAGGTACACGTCGATGTCCCGCATCGGATCGACGATCGCAATCTCCTTGGCGCCCCGGCAGCCGATTGCGTAGGCGTACTGGGACAGTCCTGGTTCAGTGATTCGTTCGAAGATCATGGGATCCGTACCTCGCTGCTGGTGCCTGATCTACAGGGTATCGGGGCGAACAGTTTGTGTTCCCTGATTTCCCGATCCTGCTACCGTGTGGATATGGAATCCAATGCCGCCGATCCGGGACCCGACGTCGAGGCCGCCATGGCCAGATGGACGATGCTGCACGACTTCGCGCGTCGTTCCCACGCCCTTTCGGGACCGGGTGCGGTGCTCGTAGAGCGGCAATCGCTCCGGACCGCCTCAAAGGACGACGAGATCGCCATGAACTACATCGCGGCGGAGGACGTGCCGTCGGGGGACGACTTCCGGCCGTTGATGCTCCAGATCGATCCCGAGCGACAGCTCATGCTCATCCTGGGAGGGGACGGGCTCGACGAGACGGTGCTGGTGCTCGAGCAGAATCAGTAGCGGTAGTAGTCGGGCTTGTAGGGGCCGTTGACCGGGACGCCGATGTAGTCGGCCTGTTCCTTGCTGAGCACCGTCAGCTTGACACCCAGCTGGTCGAGGTGAAGTCTCGCAACCATCTCATCGAGATGCTTGGGCAGGACGTGCACCGTGTCGAGGCTGTAGGAGTCCGCCGCCGCGTGGAGTTCCATCTGGGCCAGCACCTGGTTCGTGAATGAGTTGCTCATCACGAAGCTGGGGTGTCCGGTCGCGCAGCCGAGGTTCAGCAGCCGTCCTTCGGCCAGCACGATGATGCTGTGTCCGTCGTCGAACTTCCATTCGTCCACCTGGGGCTTGACGTTGATGCGTTCCACATCCGTCCGGCCTTCCAGTGTCGCCATCTCGATCTCGTTGTCGAAGTGGCCGATGTTGCCAACGATGGCGTTGTGCTTCATGTTCGCCATGTGCTCGGCGGTGATGACGTTGAAGTTGCCGGTGGTCGTGATGAAGAGATCGGCGTCGCCGATGACATCGTCCATGACCACGACCTCGTAGCCTTCCATCGCGGCCTGCAGGGCGCAGATGGGGTCGATTTCGGTGACCAGGACGCGACAGCCCTGTCCCCGCAGGGACTGGCAGCAGCCCTTGCCGACGTCGCCGTAGCCGCAGACCACGGCGACCTTGCCCGCCAGCATCACGTCGGTGGCCCGCATGATGCCGTCGACGCAGGAGTGCCGGCAGCCGTAGAGGTTGTCGAACTTGCTCTTGGTGACGGAGTCGTTGACGTTGATGGCGGGGAAGCGGAGGCTGCCCTCTTCCGCCATGTGGAAGAGCCGGTGGACTCCGGTGGTGGTCTCTTCCGAGACGCCGCGGATGGCATCCGCCATCTCGTCCCAGATCGGTCCGGTCGTCTCGCTGAGCTCCTTGAGCACGCTCAGTACGCAGGCGTATTCCTCGTTGTCGGCGGAGGAGGGTTCGGGGAACGTGCCGGCCTTCTCGAACTCAGCGCCCTTGTGGACCAGCAGCGTGGCGTCGCCGCCGTCGTCGAGGATGAGGTTGGGGCCCTTGCCGTCTCCCCAGTGCAGAGCCTGGAAGGTGCACCACCAGTATTCCTCGAGCGTCTCGCCCTTCCAGGCGAAGACCGGGATGCCGGCGGGTGCGTCGGGTGTTCCGTTGGGGCCGACGGCGATGGCGGCCGCGGCATGATCCTGCGTCGAGAAGATGTTGCAGCTCGCCCAGCGGACCTCGGCTCCGAGTGCGGTGAGCGTCTCGATGAGGACCGCGGTCTGGATCGTCATGTGCAGTGAGCCTGTGATCCGCGCGCCGGTGAGGGGCTTTGCATCACCGTGCTGGCGACGCAGGGCCATGAGGCCGGGCATTTCATGTTCGGCCAGCTCGATCTCCTTGCGGCCGAATGCGACCAGTTCGGGATCGAGACTTCGAACCTTGTAGGGCTCCGTTCCCAGGAGGGGGAGGCCGGTGTTCATGAAGGTGCTGGGTGACGTCGTCGTGGTGAGGCTCAAGGTGAAATCTCCAGAGAGTAAATCCATCCATCTATTCGGATATATGGATCATAATCATTGAATTTCGACTGGTCAAATGGTCCGCAGTGATTATTTGGCAGGAAATCGGGCCGAAGGAATGGTTCCGGGCCACTCTACGGTTGTCCTTTGCAGGAGAACCGTATGTCTGCACTGCCGAGTGGTCCAATGCCCGATCCGGAAAAGACGGATGCCATGGGCTATTCCAGGACCAACTGGTCCATGATCATGGACGCCGCCTCGGGGCAGGAGTGGCGTTCGAACGCCGCAATGGACGGATTGGTTCAGCGGTACTGGCCGGCCGTCTTCGCCTTCATCCGCAGCAGCGGAAAATCGGTCGACGAGGCAACCGATCTCACGCAGGGTTTTCTCTGTGACGTACTGCTCGGCCGAAATCTGCTTCAGACCGCAACCCCGGAACGAGGCCGATTCCGTTCGCTGCTCCTGAAGTCCGTGTCGAACTACGTGCGTGAACAGCATCGGCACGCGACCCGAAGAAAGCGGGCTCCGATCGGCCCCGACGGCAGAGCCATGCCGTCACCGCTCTCTTTGGACGAAGGCGAAGGGGCGTGGTCCGCCATCAGCCGCGATCAGGATCCCGAATCGGCCTTTCACGCCCAGTGGGCGGCGAGTCTGGTACGTCAAGTTCTGGAAAAAGTGCGAATCGACTGCATGCGAAGGGGACAGGAGGCGTATTGGGAGGTGTTCGTCCGTCGGGTGGTGCGGCCGAAGCTCTATGGAGAGTCTCCCGAACCCTACGAGCATCTCATCGCCAACTGGAGAATTCTGGACGCCGCCCAGGCGGCGAACATGATGGTGACCGTCAAACGGCGCTTTGCCCGCGCGCTCGTGAAGGAGGCTGAATCGACTGTGACGGATGCATTGGTGACCAAGTCGGAGTTGCAAGATCTTCTGAACCTGCTGGTGCATGATCGATGATTCCTCACTCCCGAACTGAACTCGGAACTGCCCTGGGATGGGCGGTCGAAACCGAATCGGACCCGTCCATGGCCACCGCCGACTGGCTGGTGCAGGATGCGTTTCCACGTGCCCAGGGGGTCTTCGCTCTGGTGAACGATCCGGAGATCCCGGTCGCGATCCTCGTGCAGCTCAAGGACGCCTTCAAAGCCTGGCGGATCATGGGCGAGAATGTCCGCGACCGGAGAATGGCCGCCTACTGCTACGCGCTCGTCATCGCGGCCGGCCTGGTGCACGCCGGTCAGCGGATCAGCAGTCAGTCCGACAGTGCCCTGCTTCGCAGTTTCCAGGCCATCCGTATGGACAAGACCTGTGCCGAACATGTCCGGGGGCTCGTCGATCGGGCCATCCGGATGCTGGGAACCTCGGCGTTCGATTGACCCGCTCCCGCACGGGGGCCGCATCCACTCGCTAAGATGGACCTCCATCACTGCACCACGTCGGTGTCGGGATGCGACCCTCTAGCTGCAGGCAGGTTCACCAGTGAGCAAGTCATTCCAGTGCACGATCATCACCCCCGAGGCCTCCGTCTTCGACGGCGAGGTCACCTACGCCCGCTTTCCCGCGTGGGACGGCCAGTACGGCATGATGGCCGGCTTGTCGCCGCTGCTTTCGAGCCTCGCTCCCGGTGGTTTGCGACTCGATGAGGCTTCGGGCAGTCGATGGTTTCTCGTCGAGGGCGGGTTCGCCCACGTCGTGGGAGAACGTCTGACCATTCTGGCCGAGGCGGTGACGCCGGCCGAGGAGTTGGACGTCGCCGAGGCGGAAGCCGCTTTCGCGGAACTTCGCTCCGCGCAGCCGACGGAAGACATGGACATGGAAGAGCTCAATCGCCAGCGTCAGATCGCCCGGGACCGGGTGCACCTGGCACGTCGAAACGCCGGCTTCACGACCGGGGTCTGATCTGTGCGGCGCCACGCCGCCCATACTTTGGTCGGAGGATCCGCCATGGCCGATACGAGTGCGTCCACCACGAATGCGGGTGCAGAGCACTGCGATCTCACTCCGTCGCAGCGAATCGAAGCCGTGTTGATGACGGTCGATCGTCCACTCGGTGATCGGGCCCTGGCGGAGGCCGCCGGAGTCGACGGAGTCGAGGCTTCGATCTCCGAACTCAACGAATCCTACGAATCGACGGGACGGGTCTTCCGCATCGTTCGGGTGGCCAGTGGCTGGCAGGTGATGACCTTGCCGGAGTCGGCTCCGGTCCTGTCGCGACTGCACGCCCAGCGACAGCAGACGCACCTCACTCCCGCAGCGATGGAGACCCTGTCGATCATCGCCTATCGGCAGCCGGTGATGCGGGCCGAGATCGAGGCGATTCGCGGCGTGGCCTGCGGTGAAGTGCTGCGCGGCCTCCTAGAACGTCGAATGATCCGCATCGCCGGACGCGCCGAGGAGCTGGGCCGTCCCATGCTCTACGGAACTACCAAGGACTTTCTGCGGGTGTTCGGACTCTCGGGCATCGATGACCTGCCGGAAGTCGAGGGCCTCAAGCGAAAGCCGGTGCGTCGGGCCGCTTCGTCCGAGCAGGACGCCGAGCCGGAGGCCAGTGATGCCGAGCCGGCGGTCGCGGCGGAGGAACCGAAGGCGTCCGAGCAGGATGCATCGGTGACAGAAGGGGACTGAGTCCCTCGGGTGGTCACATGGCTCGACAGTTGCTTCCGGTCAATGCGCCGATCACCTTCCTGCTGCTTCTCTTTCTGCTTGCGCCCGCGGCCCTGCTGCAGGGCAACAACGTCATCTTCTGGATGCTCGCGGTGCTGATCGCATCGGTGGGTCTGTCGATCCTCGGGAGTCGATTCATGATCCGCGGGCTCACCGTGCGTCGACAACTCCCGGCGCACGGTCGGGCCGGTGAACCGCTGGTGGTGGGCTACGCCGTCACCCGGCGTCGCCGTTCGGTTCCCTGCTTCGGCCTCTTCATCGACGAAGAGCGTGACCCGATGCAGCCCGGGCTGGATCTCGAGCATGCCCGCGGTTGGATTCTGCACGTCGGCGCCGGAGAGACAGTGCACGGCCAGGGGATCATGATCCCCACGTCCCGGGGCAGGCTGGAGTTCGATCGGTTCCGTATCCGAACCAGTTTTCCGTTCGGTCTGATTCGGCGTGCCCGCTCGTTCAGCCAACCCCAGCATCTGCTGGTCTATCCCCAGGTCCACGTGCTGAAGGATCGCGTGCTCGAATCCCTGTCTCCGCAGGGACCCGACGGGCGACGCACGCTCGATCAGAAGGGGCAGGGGGACGACTACTTCGGGATCAAGCAGCTGCGGACCGGTGACAGCATTCGGGACATCGCATGGAAGCTGTCCGCGCATCGCGACGAGCTTCTGGGCATCGAACGGTCGAGTCCGTCCCCACCCCGGGTCCGGATCGTGCTGGATCTCTCGACCCCGACCGACTCGCTGCAGGTGGACGCGGTGGAACGCCCGACCGGACGCATCCTCGAGGAGGACGCCATCAGTCTTGCTGCATCCCTGGTTGCCGCGGCCGTCGAGCGTGAACTCGAAGTGGCGGTGACGGTGCTGGGAACCTCCGACCCCTCGCTTCCGTTCCGCGCCGGGGCCTGGCACGTGCATCGGATCATGACCATGTTGGCGGGCATCGATCTGGACGCCGAGCGGGCCTCCGTTTCGGGGCCCGTGTCGGACATGGAGCATGCGGGGCTGATCGTGGTCCGACCGGATCGGGTACGCCCCCTGAACGCCAGGCAGGACGCCTGGTACCTGACGGCACGACAGCTGTCCGAACTCGTTCGGGAGTCGGGGGCCGGGGTGCCGGTGCGATCGCCACAGCGGGACGATGCCGCGTGAAGCTCGATCGCCTCTATCCCCGTCTGTCGTTCATCCTGGTCTTCACCGCGATCGTGGCGCACTGCATCGCCCAGCAGGAGATCCTGCTCGTGCTTCTTGCCGGCGCCCTGGCGGTGGCCAGTCGATCGGTCTGCGAGGGGCCCCGCGGTCGGGCCCTCCCCCGACCGTGGTCGCTGCTGTTGACGTGTGTCGCGCTGGTCTGGGCCGTGGTTTCGATCGTTCGTGATCCCGCCGCCGCCATCCAGTGCATCGGGACCTTCGTGGTATGGCTCACGCTCATCAAGATGTACGAACGGCGATCGATCGAGAACGAGGCGGAACGTCTGATCCTCAGCCTGCTGCTGATGGTGCTTGCGGCGCTGGTCTCGATCGATCTTCTCTTCGGACTGATGCTCGTGGCCTGGACGGCCCTGGCGATTACGGTGCTGCTGCTCTTCCAGCTGTACCACGGCCAGGAACTGGTGCGGATGCAGATGGGGCAGGTGGTGGATCACGTCGCTCCGGTCGATGTGCCCCGCCGTCCGGTCATGGGCCCGGCCGTGCGGCGCGATTTCCGACGGATCACGGTGGGGCTCATCGCGGTCGGTCTCGCCGTGAGCGTGGCCTTGTTCATCGCGGTGCCGCGCTCCCTGACCACGACCTTCGCCCAGGGAAACGGCCAGTCCGACACGGCGGTCTCGGGATTCACGGATCGTGTCGATCTGGGTGGCGACACCCGCATCACGCTGTCCGAGGAGCAGGTCATGACGGTCGGCCTCCAGGCCTGGGACGGTTCGTTCATCCAGCAGTCCGAACCGCTTCGCCTGCGTGGTTCGGTGCTCGACCGTTCGGTGGGTGAGGGGGTATGGGAATCGGGTGAACAGCGTGCGGACTGGGAGTACGAGACCGAGCCGGACATCTGGCAGCTGCTGGAACTCTCGAGCGGTCGGTCCCGGCCTGCGCCCGAAGAGACCGTCCTCCAGATCTTCGATCTGCAATCGCCCCTGGACACCCTGTTCTCGATGTCGCTGCCGATCGAGATCCGCACTCCCAATCGGATGGGACTCGAGTTCAACCGGCACAC
>CAJWBW010000054.1:0-8138 GCA_913020415.1 uncultured Phycisphaerae bacterium
CGACGACTCCCCACCGCCGCAGCCCCCCCAGCCAGACCGAAGACCGGACCGAAGACCGGATCGGCTCACGGATCGCGAGGTCAATCTCATCCGCGTGTACGAGATCGATCTCGAGAATCCTCCCCGGGTCCTCGTCCCTCGCAACGCCGTCATGGAGTTGTGCGAACAGTACGGAACCAGCAATCTTGTTCCCGACACCGAAGCAGAGCGGATGGAACTCGCCGCCTCGCCCTCGATCGACATCGTGCGACTCATGTTCAAGCTTCGAGCCCGGGAACTCTACGATCGCATCGATGTTCTCTCGGAGCCGCAGGCCCTCCAGTTGTTCCGCGAACGGGTGCATGACACCTGGCTGATGAACAACTGCGCCACGACGCGATGCCACGGTGGAACGGGAGCGGGCCGGTTCCGGTTGCAGCGGGCCCGGTCGACCGACAACCGGACCCGCTACACGAATCTGCTGATGATCGACCGCTTTCGCTGCGAGGACGGCGCTTCGCTGGTGAACTGGGACGACCCGTCATCATCGCGGTTGATCCAATACGGGCTTCCCGCAGATCAGACGAACTCCCCACATCCGAACGTTCCGGGCTGGAAACCGGTCTTCGGAGGCAGCCAGCGGGATCTCGCCAATGGGGCTGAACTGTGGATCGCCTCGATGCGCTCCACCCCTCGCCCCGTCTACCCCGTGGGCCAGTCGATCATCCCCGTCCCCCCCTCCGGGTCGGAATTTCCGGATGATGGAACGGACCTCCCGGATGCCGGCGGGCCGGCGAATCCCTGAAGCGGGTCCAGCCAACGGCACCCTGCTACACTGGCACGTCCCTGCTTCGGGCCTCAGGCCCTCTTTCTGCTCATGTGAGAGACGACCATGTCCATTGATCGCCTGCTGCTACGACGGATCTCCTCCCTGACGCTGATCGCCGGCTGCGTCCTCGCCACCGGGTGCGAGCATGAAGCGGCCCGTGAACGGGCCGAGGTCTCGCAACAGCTTCGCGACGCGGAAGTGCGGCTGATGACTTCGCTCAACAGCGGATCGGATCTCGAGAAGAACATTCAACTGATCAAGGGGATCCGGGGCGGCACCAAGGTGCAGCAGGCCACAAGAGACCTCATGCTGGCTACGGCCGAACTTGAGCTGGCGGGGATCCGGACCGAACTCATGTCGGCACGGGAAACCGGCATGCGGCACAAGATCGGATACGTCAACACCCTGATCGGCAATGCTTCGGCCCTCGATCACTTCATCAACGAACGCAACATCAGCGCCGTCGACATGGGCAGCGACAGGCTCATCCAGGGACGACAGGCTCTCGGCGCCCGTCTTTCGGACGTCGACCGCCAGGTCGAAATGATGCAGCAGCCCATCAGTGAGATGGAACAGACGAACTCCGATCAAGAGCGACGGATCCTCGATCTGCGACGGGCCGCCGAATCGCTGCGTCAGGAGCAATACGACCTGGATCCCATCGAGGCCTTCGACGTCTTCCAGCGGTCCATCGAAGCCGATCGCAAGGCCAATGCGATCGATCTCGAGATGACCAATCGCCAGCTCATCCTGGACCTCGAATCCAAACCGATTCAGGATCAGGCCCGCCTGGCCCGTGACCACATGACCCAGATCCTCGACGAAATGGAGTCCAGCAACGACGCGATCATGTCGATGGTCGCACTGCAGACTGCCCAGGCCGATGCCGCTCGGGCCCTGCTGCAGCGAACCGACGAGATGATCACCCGAACCTACGAACAGATGGCCGAAGAGGACACCGGCGTCATGTCCGCCGACCTGCAGGCCATCTCCAAAATGCTCGAAAGCGCCGCCAACCACGCACGGACCGGCAGCCGGAACGTTCCGCGGGATGGCAAGAACGCCGCCACGCTTCTGGAAACGCAGGCTCAGCTGGACCAGTTGCTGCTCCAGTCGCATCGCATCCGGAGCCTCGGCGAACGACTCGAGCTTCTGAACAAGATGGCTTCCAGCAGCTTCCTCAGCAATCGGGATTCCTTCAGCATGCAGGCCCTGAAACTGGAGGAAACCATCGAACAGACGAGGCAGATGGCCATCGCCACCGGACAGTCGATCGAACAGACCCTTCGGGGCGTTCGCGGTGGCGAGGTGGACACGATCCAGAATGCGGTCCAGCAGATCGTCGCCGGCATGGGCGGGCCCGCTGCAGCACCACGGGCTTCGACTTCCACCTCCCCCGACCGTGGCACCACGACGACCTCCACCACTGCACCGAACTTGGTCCCCGGAGCCGCGACGCCTCAGGAACTGGTCCAGACGCTCAATGCAATCGTCGCATCGGACACCCCCCTGTCCGACAAGATGCGAAGCATGAGTGAGCTCACGGACATGAGCAGCCCGGAGGCCGGCCGATTCATCCAGAGCAACATCGCGCTGGCTCAGGCGTTCGAGGGGCTGAAGGCGGCCATGGAATCCAAGTTCGGAAGCAGCCAGAGTCCGGCCATCAACATGATGTCCATGTCCATGCAACTGCCCCAGATGGATGCGTCCATGATCCAGATGGATTCGGATACCACCGCGTCGATCCCCGTGACCAACGCGATGTCGCAGACGAACAACAGCTACATGATCAAGACCGCATCGGGATGGAAACTGAACATCGCGATGGATCTGCAGAGAACCCCCGAACTCCAGCAGATGATGCAGATGGTCCCGGCCATGACCAAGGCCCTGAACGAGATCACCGGCAAGATCAGAAGCGGCGAGATCGCCAACGGCATGGGCGTCGACATGGCGATCGGCCAGGCCATGGGCGGCATCGCCGGTCCCTGATTCTCACCCGGACTCACCCAGACGAGCGAGTACGGATCGGGCGGTCTCCCGCACCATGTCCGGCACCCCGTCGGTCGCCAGGGAACGGACCGCCTCCAGCAGCCGAGGATCGTCCTTCGCCTCCAGAGCGTTCCCCGCGGCAATCAGTGCATTCCGAAGCATCATGGGCAGCTTGGCCCGCTTCATGGACGAACCGGTGAAGGCGTCGCGTCGCACCGATTCATCCCACGACAGCACATCGATCAGACGGAACGCGGCGCCGTCCTCGCGGCGTCCCCCCTCGAGCACGACGGGTGACTCGTGCGAATCGTGGCGCATCGCCGCGACGCTGCGACGTGTCGGTCGATTGTGGGGACACGCCTCCTGGCATGCATCACATCCGTAGATCCAGTCCCCCATCGCCTCGTGAAAGGCGTCGTCGATCGGCTGCCGATGTTCGATGGTGAGTGCACTGATGCACTTCCGTGCGTCGACGGACCAGGGGGTGATCGCATCCGTGGGACAGGCATCGATGCAACGGGTGCACGCGCCGCACAGGTCGTGATCCTCGGCGACCCCGGTCTCCTCGAGTTCGAGGGTGGTCACGATCGATCCGATCAGCAGCCAGCTTCCCAGCCCCGGCTCGATGAGGAGCGTGTGCTTTCCGATGCCGCCGAGTCCGGCCCGGGCCGCGACTTCGCGTTCGAGCAGCGGCGCGGTATCCACGCAGGCCCGGAACTCGTGATCGGGCGACGCGGCGGAGAGCTGATCGCACACCGCGTGCAGCCGCTTCTTCATGACCACGTGGTAGTCGCGACCGCGTGCGTAGCGGGCCACCCGCCCCCATCCGGCCTCTCGATCGTCCGGACGCCCGTCCGCATACCGATCGAGCACACAGATGATCGATCGCGCGCCTTCGAGCAGACGACGCGCGTCCGAGCGGACCTCCACATGCTCCGCCATCCATCCCATGGTGCCGTGGCGACCATCGGCGATCCAGTCCTCGAGCACCTCGGCCCGGGGACTGCGCTGGGCGGGGGCGATTCCGGCGCGGGCAAAGCCGTGCTCGAGGCACACCGCACACACCTGCTCGGATGTCAAGGGGATGTTCGGCATCGTGGTCTCAGATCGGGATATCGATCCCCTCCCAGGGATGCTCGTCCGGGTCGACGATCTCGAGGTTCGACTGCGCCACCAGCAGGGTGCGGTGCCCGTATTCAAGGAACTCGACCGTGGCCGTCGTGCCGCGCGGACGGGGGACGACCCGGCGGATCATGCCCAACCCGAAGGTCGGGTGACGCACCGTGGCACCGACCTGCCAGTCGGCGGTGGAGACGGGCGTGATGCCGGTTCCCCACGGATCGTCGTCGTCCTGCCGGTCCATCGCGTCGGCGGGAATCTCGCCCAGGAACTGGCTGGGCATCGTGCGTTCGGTGATCCCGCGGACGGTCCGGCGATGGGCGTGCGAGAGATGCAGGGTCCTGCGGGCCCGTGTCATCCCCACGTAGCAGAGTCGTCGCTCCTCCTCCCGCTCGATGTCGTCCTCGAGCGATCGGGCGTGCGGCAGCAGTCCCTGTTCGAACCCGGCCATGGCGACGACGTCGAACTCGAGCCCCTTTGCGGCGTGAAGCGACATCAGGGTGACCGAACCGTTCTCGGGGTCGACCATGTCGGCATCGCTGACCAGCGCAATCGATTCGAGCCAGGACGCAACCTGCTGGAGAATGGTCTGCTCATCGTCGTCCGGTGTCGGAGGTGGAGTCCATTCCGCCGCGGCGGTGACGAGTTCATCGAGGTTCTCGAGCCGTGCGATGTCCTCCTCGGACGCTCCGGTCCGCAGCGACTTTTCGAGCCCCGACTCGCGGATGACCCGGGAGACGAAATCCGGAAGATCCAGCAGCAGACTTCCTCCGTCGGCGTCCGCACGCCACGCCTCGACCATCTCGTCGAACCGTCCCAGTGCCGCCTTGGCCCGCGCGGTGAGTGCGGGAACCTGATCCGCATTGCCGATCGCTTCGCCCAGCCCCAGACGGTTGAGGATCGCGTACTTCTCTACCCGATCCATCGACGTCTTTCCGATCCCCCGGGGCGGCGTGTTGATCACGCGACGAAGCGCCACTTCGTCGCGGGGATTGACGACCAGTCGCAGGTAGGACAGTGCATCCTTGATCTCCGCGCGCTCGTAGAAGGCCGTGCCCCGTGCGACGACGTAGGGGATCTGACCGTCGCGGAAGGCCTGTTCGAGCACTCGACTCAATGCATTGATGCGGTACAGCACCGCCATCTCGCGCCATGGCGTCCCCGCCATGAATTGATCACGGAAGAGATCGACCAGTTGGCGGGCCTCGTCGTGTTCGTCGGCCGCCCCGGCCACCACCACACGATCCCCGTCCCCCAGCTCGGTGTGCAGCGTCCGTTCACGGTGGGAGGCGTTGCGACGGATCAGACCCGCCGAGGCCTCCACGATGTGTCCCGTGCTGCGGAAGTTCCGTCCCAGGGAGACCACCTTGGCGGACGAGAACTGATGCTCGAAATCGAGGATGTTGCTGATGTCGGCCCCGCGCCATCCGTAGATCGACTGGTCGGGATCACCGACAACGCAGATGTTCCGCTGCGGCCCCACCAGGGAGGATGCGATGACGAACTGCGCCTGGTTCGTGTCCTGGTATTCGTCGATCATGAGGTATCGGAAGCGGTCCTGCAGGGCCTGACGCGTCTCGTCGTCGTCGCGAAGCATGACCGCGACCTTCAGCAGCAGATCGTCGAAGTCCAGCGCGCCGTTGCGGTCGAGGATCGCCTGGTACTCGCGGTAGATGCGTCCGATGCTTCTGGTGTAGAAGTCGCCGCCGCCGTCATCGTGCTGCTCCGCGGTCGTGAGCCGGTTCTTGCACTGACTGATGGCTTCGCCGACCGATGCCGGTGTCCAGTTGCCCGAATCCAACCCGGCGTTGCGAATCGCCTGCTTCAATGCGGCACGACGGTCGGTGGTGTCGTAGATCGAGTAGTTGGACGGCACCCTCGCCTCGTCCGGATACTGACGCAGCAGCCGGGCGCAGAAACCGTGGAAGGTCATGATCGTCAGACCGCGACGATCACCGGATGCGCCGGGCAGCAGCGCATCGACACGATCGCGCATTTCACCCGCGGCCTTGTTGGTGAACGTCAACGCGAGCAGCTGCCAGGACGGAATCCCCTGCGCAAGCAACCACGCGATGCGTCGCGTCACCACCGTGGTCTTCCCCGAGCCGGGACCCGCGAGTACCAGCAACGGACCGTCGGTCGTGGTCACTGCATCGACCTGCGCATCGGTCAGTCCGTTCAACAGTTCATGTTCGCTCTCACTCATGACCTGCAATCGTATTCGCCCGGGTCAACTTCTCCACACGCTCCCCGGGCAAACTGCGTTGACAAGGCATCCCCCATCCATCCACCGCTGCTGACAACGTGTCCACCACTGGCCCCAGACCGGGCCCCAAACTGTTCTCGGACCTAAAATGGCCCCATGGAGACAGTTAGAGATTTCTGGCCAAAAACTCAAGATAGTGTAGTCGGCTTTGTTGCAGACCCAACATCTAGTAGTACGATAGCACCCCTGACGACCCTATAAAGGCCGATTTTGGCCTATGTAGGATCCAAACCGGCCCCTCCGACGGCCACACACAAGCCTTTCAGGCTTGGAAATCAAGGATTTGGTACCCCCGCCAAGCCCTTTCAACCGTCGGAAACCGGCATGATGACCTGCGAACGCCACGTTTGCAGACTCATGATTGGGGGGAGAAATGATGGGTGGCCAGACGGCGTCTGGTCACGAGGCAGAAACAAGCTCGGGATCCCACGGAGGGGAGCCCGATGAACCGGCGGACGGGAGCACCCCCCAACCGGTTCGCAGACCGGAGTCGAACCCACCATGGCCGTGCTGTGTGATTCACAGATTCAGGAGCTGATCGGCATCGAGCCCTTCAGCACCAGTGAACGCCGCCCGGACACCGTGTCCTACGGTGTCTCGAGCTATGGGTACGACGTCCGGGTGGGCACCCGGTTCAAGGTCTTCACCAACGCCACCAGCGGTGGCGTCTCCGTCGTGGATCCGAAGTCGTTCACGGATGATCTGTTCATCACCGTGGATACCGACGAAACGGGCCAGGACCATGTCATCATTCCTCCCAACAGCTTCGCACTGGCCGAAACCGTGGAGTGGATGGACATTCCCCGCGACGTCATGGTGATCTGCGTGGGGAAGAGCACCTACGCCCGCTGTGGACTGATCGTCAACGTCACTCCGCTTGAACCGGAGTGGCGGGGCAAGGTGACGCTGGAGATCAGCAACACCACCCCCCTGCCGGCGAAGGTCTACGCCAACGAAGGAATCGCGCAGATGGTCTTCCTCAAGGCGGACCGGGTCTGCGATTGCAGTTACGCCGACAAGAGCGGCAAGTACCAGGATCAAGAGGGACTCACCCTGCCGAAGGTGGACTGACCAGGGGCAAGCATGACGCTGCCCCCGGCACGGGTGTGTCGGAGTGGAAATCATGACTACGGGACATCGGGTCCCGGCAGAGCGACTCAGGGAACGAGATGCACGTACAACGACGATTCACGACCAAGGGACAGGACGTCTTCAACACCGTTGAATGGGAACAGCGATCCAGTCGAATCACGAACGCGGATGGATCCGTGGTATTCGAGATGAACGACGCCTGGATCCCGGCCCAGTGGAGCCAGCTGGCCACGGACATCATGGTCAGCAAATACTTCCGGAAGGCCGGCGTACCCCAGTACAAGGATGACGGCACGGCCGTCGTCGCCGACGACGGAACTCCCGTCACGGGCCCGGAGCGATCCGCCCGACAGGTCATCCATCGCCTCGCCGGGTGCTGGCGAGCCTGGGGTGAGAAGCACGGCTACTTCAACACCACCGAGGATGCCGACACCTTCTACGACGAACTCTGCTGGATGATGCTGCATCAGGTTTCGGCTCCCAACAGCCCCCAGTGGTTCAACACCGGTCTCCACTGGGCCTACGGAATCTCCGGTCCCGCTCAGGGACACTGGGTCAACGACCCCACCTCCGGCGAAGCCATGCTGGCCCACGATGCCTACTCCCATCCGCAGCCCCACGCCTGCTTCATCCAGTCCATCGGCGACGATCTCGTCGGCGAAGGTGGAATCATGGATCTCTGGACCCGTGAAGCGAGACTCTTCAAGTACGGATCCGGCACCGGCACCAACTTCTCGAACATCCGCGGCGACGGCGAATCCCTCTCCGGCGGTGGCAAGAGTTCGGGCCTGATGAGCTTCCTCAAGATCGGCGACCGCGCCGCCGGCGCGATCAAGTCGGGCGGCACCACGCGCCGCGCGG
>CAJWBW010000055.1:0-8038 GCA_913020415.1 uncultured Phycisphaerae bacterium
CGCGATGCGATGTGGAGTGATCGGGGTCGGACGCATGGGGCGGCATCATGCCCGCGTCTACGCCCAGCTCGAAGGTGCCGAACTCGTCGGAGTGGTCGACCGCTCCGAGGAACGCCGGACCGCCATCACGGACGAGTGGGGTGGCAGACCACTGAGCACGGTGGAGGAGCTGATCGACCTCGGGGTCGATGCCGTCACCATCGCGACGCCGACGATCCACCACCGGGAAGCGGCCGAGGCCCTGCTTGAAGCCGGCGTGGCCTGCCTGATCGAGAAGCCGCTGGCTCCCACGGCCGACGAGGCGATGGCCATCGCGGAAACCGCCCGTCGATGCGAGACGACCCTGCAGGTCGGGCACGTGGTCCGGTTCGATCCGGTCATGCAGGCCATCAAATCCCTGGGCCCGATTCATCCTCGGCACGTGGAGGTCAGCCGCATCTCGCCCATGACGTTCCGAAGTCTGGATGTCAGTGTCGTGCTGGACATGATGATCCACGATCTCGATCTCCTTCTGATGCTGGTCGGCAGCGAACCGGAGGACATCCAGGCCAGTGGTGTTCCGGTCCTCAGCGACCAGATCGACGTCTGCAATGCACGGCTGACCTTCCCGGCCGCCACCGAGGGCTTCCGGACCGTTGCGAACGTGACCGCAAGCCGACTGGCCCTCAAGACCGAACGCAAGATCAGAATCATCTCCGAGGACCTGTACCTGTCGGCGGACTTCGCGGGTCGTTCCGGGACCGTGGTCCGCAAGAGTTCGAACGAGTCCAAGCTCGAGGAGATGCAGGATCGCATCCGGCGCGGCGAGGATCTCAGCGATGTGAACTACCTGGATCTGGTGGAGTTCGAAGAGCTCAAGGTGGAGGATGTGGAACCGCTTCGTCTCCAGGCGGAGGACTTCCTGCACAACGTCCGGACCGGGTCTCGACCGTCGATCGACGCCGAAGCGGGGTTCGCAGCGGTTCGCACCGCCGAGCGGATTCTCGAGTCGGCCCACGCAACGGGTGCGATCGGGGTCTAGTCGCCTCAGAATCCCCTCGACCAGTCGTCGGGCACCGGCGGTGGACCACCGGACGGGGGAGGTGGCAGCACCAGCTCCGCATCCGCGTGCCGGTTCATGGCCACGATGAACATCTCCCGGGACACGCTGCGCGAGGCCGCCGGTCGCATGGCCTTGACGTCCTCGAAGCAGTCCTGGATCCGCTTGATGAGATCCTGGAAGTTTGCGCCTTCGAACGCCTTCATCACCAGATGTCCTCCCGGCCGCAGGAGCGATCCGGACCGCATCAGCACCAGTTCGCACAGGGCCATCGATCGATGGTGATCGGTGTCCCGGTGTCCGGTCGTGTTGGGAGCCATGTCGGAGAGCATGACATCGAACCGCCGGTCCCCCTCGAGCCCGGCGGGCCCCAGGAGTTCGGCGTCGTCGATGTCGCGCAGGTCGCCCTGCAGCACGTGGATGTTCCGTCCGGGGAGCGGCGTGAGCTCGAGGAGATCGATGCCGACGATCGATCCGGATGCTCCGGTCTGCTGTGCGGCGTACTGCATCCACGACCCCGGGGCGCACCCGCAGTCGAGCACCGCGTCACCCGTGCTGATCAGCTTCCGCTTTCGGTCGATCTCGCTCAGCTTGTAGATCGCCCGCGAACGGAATCCCTCGCGTTTCGCCTCCTTGAACCAGTGATCGTGGAGTTCGCGTGCCATGCACCATCGACCTCAGGGAAACTGGAGGATGCCGCGCAGTTTCGGGTTCGGCTTGACGACGAACCAGATGGATCCGTCCGTGGTGCGAATGGTGATCGGATTCGTGCCGTCGTTGAGGACGCCGTTGAAGAGCTCCTCGCTCGAGTGTCCGCGAACGATCAGCTTCCCCGACTTCACGCTGACGTGCGATGTGCCGTGATCCGCGTGCAGATCGAATGTGCCCGAGCTGCCGGGTGCGACGCGGACGTGCACATTGCCGTCGTTGGTGAACATGGAGATCGAATCACGCAGCGGCTGATCGGAAAGCAGTTCGATTCCCCCGTCGCTGGTGCGGATGTCGACCGGGCCGGTCATCTCGTCGATCGAGACGTCACCGCGTCTGGTCCGGACGTAGACGCCGTCGACCACCGGGACGCGCACGGTCACGTGGCCACGCAGCAGATGCGACTCGCTGGATCCGGAATCCACCCGCACGACGAGTCTGGGGCCCCGTTCGTCGTTGTCGAGTTCGGTCGTCCACTGGATCGTTTCCAGAGCGGTGACCGCATCGGTGGATCGGTTGTTGGCATGCAGTGCCTCTCCGTCGAGCACGATGTAGGCGGGGCCGTCGGTGGATTTGATCGTCACGTCCCCGGCAAAGGACTCGACGTGCACGGAGACGGGGCCGGTCAGTTCGAGGGGCTGCAGGTCCGGTTTCGCCCTCGTGGAGCACCCCGCCGCCGCGGTGACTGCAGAAAGCACGCCCAGAAGCAGCGGGAGCGATGATTTGCGTGACCGGAACATCGAACGGATTGTAGCTTCGGGGGTGCTGCGGTGGGCCCAGATCGATCCGGCAGGCTGTAGACTGTCCATGTTCGCTCGGGGCACAGGCGTCTGCGTCTGCTGAGAAGTACCCGTAGCACCTGATCCGGTTCGTACCGGCGGAGGGAACGCGAGCAGGGGCTCCCGTTCTCCTTCAACCATTGGAGGAAGAGCATCATGATCAAGCAGGATGGAAAGGCCGATCGCGGCCAGGACCCGGCCGACATCGATTTCGTCAGTGCGTCTGACCAGTCGTTTCTCGACGCATTGCCGTTGCACGGCGCCGCCAATCCCTCGACCGATCGGCAGGGGACGTCACCGGGCAGCTTCTCCATGGCCGCCGACATCGGCGGACCGCGAATGTTCTCGAGTCCGGACACCCCCGGCATGCCTGCGCCGTCTGAACTGACCGCCTGGGACTTTCTCCCCGGTGGGTGGTCGATCGAGGATCATCCGGACGGATGCGTCGGTCACAACCAGGGTGCCGGTCGCGCCATTCGCGCGGTGCCTCCCCGGGGATTCGAGCCGGTCACCCAACTCGAATTCGCCCGACTCGGACTGATCACCGATGCGATGCGACGGGTCGCAGAACGCGAGCCGCACCTCACTGTGGAGCAGATCCGCGACGAGATCGCCGCCGGCCGCCTGATCATTCCCGCCAACATCCGTCACCTCGAGTACGAACTGGATCCGATGGCGATCGGACGCGCGTCGAAGACGAAGATCAACGCGAACATGGGCGCCTCGCCCGTGAGTTCCGGAACCGACGAGGAAGTCGAGAAGCTTCGTTGGGCCGAACGGTGGGGTGCGGACACGGTGATGGATCTTTCCACGGGGGGAGATCTTGATCAGTGCCGCGAGGCCATCCTCCGGCACTCCCGGGTTCCGATCGGAACCGTCCCCATCTATTCCATGATCATCGGTCGCAAGCTGGAGGATCTGGATGCCGAGGTGATTCTGGAGACCCTCAAGCACCAGGCCAAGCAGGGCGTGGACTATTTCACGATTCACGCCGGACTCCTTCGTTCGCACATTCCCTACGTGAAGGATCGTCTGATCGGCATCGTCTCCCGCGGGGGTTCGCTGCTCGCGAAGTGGATGCTGACCCATGGTCAGGAAAATCCGATGTACGACCTCTGGGACGAGATCTGCGAGATCATGCGGGAGTACGACGTCAGCTTCTCCATCGGTGACGGCCTTCGACCCGGCGGTCTCGCGGACGCCACGGACCGGGCCCAGCTGGCCGAGCTCGAGGTGATCGGCGAACTCACCGAGCGCGCCTGGCAGCACGGTGTGCAGGTCATGGTGGAAGGTCCCGGGCACGTCTCCTTCGACCAGATCGAATACAACATGAAGCTGCAGCGACGCAAGTGCCACGGTGCTCCGTTCTATGTCCTGGGGCCGCTCGTCACCGACATCTTCCCGGGCTACGACCACATCACCTCCTGCATCGGCGCAACCAGTGCAGGGTGGCACGGTGCATCGATGCTCTGCTACGTGACTCCCAAGGAGCACCTCGGACTTCCCAAGCGTGACGACGTCAAGCAGGGCTGCATCGCCTACAAGATCGCCGCGCACGCGTCGGACGTGGCACTGGGCATTCCGGGTTCGCGCGATCGCGACGACGAACTGACCAAGGCCCGGGCGGCATTGAACTGGGAGCGTCACTTCGAACTGAGTTTCGACCCCGATACCGCGCGAGCACTGCACGACGAGGATCTCGACGTGGACACCAACTTCTGTGCCATGTGCGGGCACGACTGGTGCAGTGTCCGGATCAGTCGGGAGATCCAGGAGATCGCATCCGGCAAGGATGCCGACTACGCCTGGGACAAGTCGAAGGTCTCCGATGCCCTGACCGAGGAGCAGAAGGCGATCCTCGAGCAGCGTGGGGTCCTCGATCCGGAGGAGATCCACCGTCTCGCATCCAAGACCAAGCGTTCGATGAAGGGTGGCAAGGCGCAGGCCTCGTGCCACAGCGACACCACCTCGAGTTCCGATGCCCAGGCCATGCAGGACAAGGAGATGGGGACATTCGTCGAACTGAACACGGCCCCGGCCCACAATATCTCGAAGCATGACTCGATCATCTGAATCACAATCGGACAGCAGTTCGTTCTCGTGGACCAAGGCGGTTCTCTACCCGAACCTGTACCTCTGGCTGATCTTCGTCTCCGCCCTCGATGTGGTGATGACGAGGGTGATCCTGTTCTTCGGGGGGACGGAGGTGAATCCCATCGCCGACTGGATCCTCGGCGAGTTCGGACGCATGGGAATGAGCCTGTTCAAGTTCATCATCGTGGCCTTCGTCGTGATCTGCTGTGAGATCGTCGGGCGTCAGCGATGGAAGGTCGGCAGGAACCTGGCTCGTGTGAGCATCGTCATCTCCATGACGCCGGTCATCTGGTCCAGCTTCATCGTGCTGTCGCTCATCATGAACCCGCCACCACTCCCGGATCTTCCCGAAGATCCGTCCTTCTCCCGGACGACCGAGGTGATCGGATCGCGAGATGGCTGATTCGAATCCCACGCGGGTCGTCATCCTGGGTGGGGGGTTCGGTGGTGCCTACCTTGCCCAGTCCCTGCAGAAGCTCGCCCGCAAGGGCGAGCTCGAAGTGATCATCATCGATCGCAACAACTTCTTCGTCTTCTATCCGCTGCTGGTCGAGGCCGGAACCGGCTCCATCGAGCCTCGCCACTGCACGGTGCCGATCCGCAATTTCGCGCGAAAGAGCGAACTCCTCATGGCGGAGGTCAAGGGGATCGACGTGGACGCCTCGTCGGTCCGGTACCGGCTCGTCGGCGACGATCATGACCGGTCCCTCGGATACGACCACCTCGTCGTCGCCCTGGGCAGCGTCACGCGCATCCTCCCCGAGGACGTCGTCTCGGGCGTTCGGGAGCACGCCTTCGAGATGAAGCACATGACGGATGCCGTCGCGGTTCGCGATCGGGCCATCGAGTTGCTGGAACTGGCCAATGCGACCGAGGATCCCGACGAGCGTCGACGGCTGCTCCACTTCGTGGTCGTCGGCGGCAATGTCACCGGCATCGAGGTGGTCGGAGAACTGGAGACGTTCGTTCGCGAGGCCACCATCATGTACCGGAATCTCCGGAGGAAGGACTGCACGTTCACCGTGGTGGAACGCGCCCCGAGCATTCTCGGCATTCTTCCGGAGCATCTTCACCAATGGGCCCATCGCGAGCTCGCTGCACGCGGCATCGAGATCCACAACGGGATCTCGGTCAAGGAGGTCCACGAGGAGTACGTCGTCACCTCGGAAGGCGACCGCATTCCGTGCAGCACCGTGATCTGGACCGCGGGCATCGCACCCAATCCGATCCTGCGGGAGTTCACCGATCTTCCCCTCAACCGGTTCGGCGGCCTCGAGTGCGAACCGGACTACGCCGTGAAGGGACTGTCGGGTGTCTGGGGGCTCGGTGATTGTGCATCCGTCCCCGGCCGCGACGGCCAGCCGATGCCGCCGCTGGCGCAGATCGCGATCCGGCAGGCGCCGCAACTGGCGGCGAACATCGTGGCCACGGTCCGGGGTGGTGCGACGAAGCCCGCCGACGTTCATGTCCAGGGAATTCTCGTCCCGCTGGGTCGGCACCGGGGGGTTGCCAGCATCAAGGGCATCAAGGTCCACGGCATCGTGGCCTGGGCGATGTGGCGTGCGATCTACCTGCTGAAGACTCCGGGATGGCGCCGACGATTCCGCGTCGCGATGGACTGGTTCATCAATCTGTTCTGCAGCCGGGACTACGCCCAGCTGGGAATGATGCCGGCGTCGCATCGCGAGTTCCACGGTCAGCACGACCCCGCTCCCGGCGATGAAGAGCCGGCGTTCGGGGACGATGCCGTCTGATCCGATCAGGTTCTTCGCGACGCCCAGAAGGCGGCCAGCATCTCGATCGCCTCGTCACCACCGGTCAACGTACGTGAATCGACCACGGGTCCGTCGAAGGGCATATCCCGGTCCGATCCGTCGAGTTCGTTGATCCACCGCTTGGTCGTCCGCATGGCATTGGATGATCGCGTGGCGGCGTCCCGCGCCCATGCCATGGCGTCCGTCTCCACGGCCTCGTCGCTCCAGTGGGTCGCGATGCCCAGATCCAGCAGATCACGACCCCGTACCAGTCGGCCGCCGAGCAGCAGTTCACGGGCCGGTCCGTCTCCGATCCGCTGACGCAGGGTCGGGGTGGTCACGGCCGGACTCACTCCCAGCGCGTGCACGGGATAGCCCGCGATGGTTCCGTCGTCGACGAAGACGGCGTCGGCACCGGTCAGCAGTGCGCAGCCGCCGGCGATCGCGGCGCCGTGGGCCGCGATCACCACGGTCTGGGGCAGACGGCGCATGGTCCGCACCGCACGACTCAACCTTTCGATCAGGGCATCGAGGAGCATCGGATCGTCGACCACCGCCTGCAGATCGAAGCCGGCGCAGAAGCAGGGGCCCCGGCCCCGCAGGAGGACCGCGCCGATGTCCGTCCGCTGGACGGTCACGGCCAGTTGCTCGATCAGCGCATCGAGCAGTTCGACGGTCAATGCGTTGCGCCGCTCCGGATCGTTCAACTCGAGTACCCGGACCCCCTCGCGTTCGGTGCTGTGGATGATGGAATCCGGCATGCTCACCCCCACACCAGCAGCCACAAGGCCATCCAGAATCCCGCACCGATCATGACGAGCGCGGTGTAGCCCACGATGTCCCGCGCCTTCACACCCGTGATGGCCAGCAGGGGCAGGGCCCAGAAGGGTTGCAGCATGTTGGTGAGCTGGTCTCCGTAGGCGACCGCCATGATCATGCGGCCCGGGGCCACGCCGGCGTCGAAGCCGGACTGCAGTGCGATCGGACCCTGGATTGCCCACTGCCCTCCACCACTGGGTACGAAGATGTTGACGATTCCGGCGGAAACGAACGAGAGCAGCGGCATGGTCCGTTCGGTTCCGATCTCGACGAACCATTCGGCGATCTGGGCCATCAGACCGCTGGCGACCATGATCGCCATGATGCCGGCGTAGAGCGGGAACTGGATCATGATTCCTGCGCATCCCCTTGCAGCGCCGCTCACCGAATGCATGTAGGCCACCGGTGATCCATGCAGGATCAGTCCCAAGGCGAACATGATCATGATGATCTGGTTGAGCCCCATGGATCCGAATCCATTGAGGTCGACGAAACGCCAGATGCCCAGCAGGAGCACGCCGGCCAGGATCCAGGAGACCGGCCAGCACCGGTTGAGCAGCTGGGGCAGATTCGTGACGGGCTCCGGCTCGTACGGGGCCTCCTCCATCGGATGGAATTCCGTGACCGGCTGCATCGACTCCTCGTCCCGCGGGGCGAGCCACAGCAGCATGAGAGGCACGACGATCAGCAGTCCCAGACTGACGACGAGATTCAGGGGCGACAGGATGGTCTGCTCGAGAGGAATGGTGCCCACCTCCGCCGCCACATCGGCGGGCAGGACCTTGGCCGCTCCGGTCGTCGTGGTCATCGAGAGCGGGGCCGAGCCGGAGAATCCACCGTGCCAG
>CAJWBW010000056.1:0-8008 GCA_913020415.1 uncultured Phycisphaerae bacterium
GGAGCCTGAAATCATGCTTCACGAGCCGGAGGTAGACCCCCTGTAGGATGTCCTCGGCATCCGGCAGGGACGGGTCCTGCAGTTGGGCACCGGCCGTACGCAGGATCGCGGCCATGACCACCCCTGCGGTCTGGTCGCAGAAGCGGTCCCAGGCCTCCAGATCACCTTCGAGACATGATTTCAGATCGATATCCATCGGGGGGGGTGGTTCGGGGCCCTGCGGAGGGACTTGAGGCATCATCGCCGTCCGTGGGGATGATATGGGCTGGCGGACCGTAGAATGAACAGACCAAACGGCCATTGCAGCTACCAGGAGAGAATCATGCAGATCCGACTCAGTACCAACCTCGCTCTTGCCTGCGCGGCATTCAGCCTGCTCGTGATCTCCAGTCCGGGAACGGCTCAGCAGCGTCCCGGCATGGATCCCAACGAACGCCAAGCCCTGCTGGAACGGTTCGACGCCGACGGCGACGGAAAGCTCAGTCAGGAGGAGCGGGGCAGGTTGCGCGAGTACATGAATCAGCGTGAGCAGCGTGAAGGCGAAGCCCGTCAGGGCCGCGAAGGGCGTGAAGGTCGCGAAGGACGTGGCGGCCGTGGTCGCGGGGGATCACGTGAAGTGCTTCGCTTCATGACCCGTCCGGACTACATGATGAGCGATCTGCAGATCCTGAACGAGGTGCTGGAACTCCAGGAGGACCAGCAGCCCATCGTGAGTCTCATCTTCGAGGACTACGACGCTTCGTTCCGCAGTGCCGTCGAACTGCTGGAGATGTCCCTCGAGGACATCGACGCCAGCCGTCCCGAGCCGACCGAAGCAATGCAGGAGCAGCAGCAGATGATCCGCGAGCAGATGCGCGAGATCCGCAACGAGACACGTGAACTGCGTCGGGCGATGATGGAGCGGCAGCGTCAGGTCCAGGAGGAAGGCGGCGATCCCGAGCAGGACCAGGGCATGCAGAAGATCCGTCGGGAGATGGAGGACGCTCAGAACGTCATTCGCCAGAACATCGAGGAATACCGCGCCCAGCGGGACCAGTTCGAGGCGACGGACGAGATGCAGGAACTCTCCGCCCTGGGGCTGTCCGTGCTTCGCACCTTCGCGGCCCAGAAGCTTGAGCTTCGGCTGGCTCTGGAGGAGGAGCTCAAGGCGATCCTGGTCGAACAGCAGCTGGAACAGCTCGCCGAACTCGACCGGGTGCTCCGCCGTTCCAAGCAGCTCCGACTCGGGCGACTGTCCGGTGAGTCGGTCGACCTGTACGTCGTCCTGCGGGACATGCGTCCGGATCTGGACGCGGAGACGACGGTCGAGATCGATTCCATGCTCGAGAACTACGGCATCGATCTGAACGCAGCGCTCGTGAACCGGCAGCAGTTCGACGAGTCCGGGCAGCTCGGCATGTACGAGGCGATGCAGTCCCGTGACTACGAGAAGTCGCTGGACATGATGAAGCGTCGATTCCAGATTCAGAAGGTCGTACGGGACACCAACGATCAGTACATCGAGATCGTGGCCGGGATGCTTCCGTCCGAGCAGGCCGTCGAGTTCCGGTCGGCGGCGTTGGAAACGGGCTATCCGCAGATCTACCGCGCCTCGCGCGTTACCCGCGCAATCGAGCGGGCACGGGACATCGAGGAGATCAGCCCTGAACTGCTCGAGGCGTTGGACGCCATCGAACTCTCCTACGGCATCGACTCCACGCCGCTGCTGGAACGAATGCTGATGGCGGTTCGCATGCACGAGCAGCCTCGCGAACTCGAGTTCCTTCAGCGTCGGGTGGACAACGATTGGAACTGGGGCCGGCGCGGCCAGGAGGATGATCCGATCCGCGAAGTCGAGGAGTCCCGACGCGATCTCGATCGCACGTACATGGATCGGCTGGAGACGCTGCTCGGTGAAGAGCAGTTCCAGGCCATCGCCGGTCGTGGAGGACGTGGTGAGGGTCGTGGAGGATTCGGCGACTTCAACAATGAAGAGGCCATTGCCGAGTTCGATGCCGATGGTGATGGCAAGCTGAATGAAGAAGAACGCATGGCACTGGTACGGGCGATGCGGTCCAGATTCGGCAACGACCGTCCGAACGGCGGTCCCAATGGCGGCCGCGGCGGTCGTGGTGGTGGACCCGGTGGGGCACGCGGCGGTGGCCGTGGTGGCCGTGGTGACGGCGGCGGCGGACGCGGTGGCCGTGGCGGCGGTGACCGAGGCGGCGGCGGTGGTGGAGGCGGTCGTCCTTGATAGGCAAACTTCAACCGGGTATCTCGAGCGGGATACCCGGTTGTTCATTGGCGTCGTGCACCCGAAACCCCTATTCTCTGATCAGTTGTGAGCATGGAGTCGCACCGCGTGATGACGAATATGGAACACTGGCAGGGAATCGGACTCGTTCCTGGTGAAGTGCAACTGGCGGAGTGGTCCGATCACTGGTCAGCGCTCTTCGAGGAAGAGGCCGGTCGAATCGCTGAAATGTGCAGTGAGCTCGAGGTGCGGATCGAGCATGTCGGTGGCACCAGTGTTGCGGGATCCAGAAGTCGACCCATCATCGACATTCTGCTGGGCATCGAGCACCTGCGTGACTCCGGATCCCTGATCGAACCTCTGAAGCAGATCGGGTATCGATGCCACGGTGAGAACGGCGTTCCGGGCCGACGGCACTTCACACGTTCCGTGGACAGACGCTGCATGGTGAATCTGGAGCTGTTCCAGCTCGATTCGGAGCATTGGGCCCGAACGATCTTCCTCCGTGACCGACTCCGGTCGGACACGGACCTGCTGAAGCAGTACGTGGATCTCAAGACGGATCTGCAGGCCAGATTCCCCGATAATCCGGATGAATACCAGGACGGAAAGGCCGTCTTCGAGGAATCGGTGCTCGCCGACGAATGATGTCTGCAGCCCCGTCACGGGACATGCCGATAGGCGATCGGTACGGGAGCGCCGATTCATGCAGGCATTGATACCACTGGTAGGCCGAATACTGCTCGCCTCGATCTTTCTCTGGTCGGCGATCAAGAGCATCCGTACGTTCGAATCCACGGCGGAGATGATGCGGTCCGATCACGGAATAGTCGTTCCGCATGTCCTCCTGCTCGGAGCGATCGTCTTTCTTCTCCTGGGCAGCATCGCCGTGATCCTGGGAATCAAGGCCCGCTGGGGAGCGGTGCTGCTGATCCTTTTCCTGATTCCCACCACCATCATCTTCCATCCTCCCACGGGTGACGAAGCGGACTTCATCCACTTCATGAAGAATCTGGGACTCATGGGGGGACTGCTGCTGATCGTGACCTTCGGTCCGGGTGTCGTGAGTTTCGACGGCCCGGCCCCGCCGATGAAGAAGTAGTTCGTCACCGCCCGCACGGGCCCCAGTCACCGATGACGCGAAGGAGATCGTTCGTGTTCACGACGCCGTCGCCGTCGATGTCCGCGATCGGATTGGTGGAATTCCACCAGGTCAGCACGGCGAGGAGATCCGCCACATCCACCCGGTTGCTGGCGTTGAGGTCGGCAGGGCATGGTTCCAGGGGCAGCGGTACCGGGTACGCATCCGGCGTGGCCCAGGCGAGGTTCGGTACCGTCTCCGCCACCCATTCGTCACGCGGTTCGTTGAACGGGGTGATCGAGACGGATGCGATCAGGAGCTCGGTCTCGTCGAAGTCGGGCGTTCCTCCCCATCCGGTCTCGTCGAGATAGCCGGCGGCGGGGAACCAGGCTCCGATCCAGAATCGGGCGGCCCGATAGGGAACATTGCCCTGTCCGAACTCGACGTCGTAGAGTTCGTCGATCAGCACATCGTCGAAATACCAGCGCACGCAGCCCGGTTCGTCGCGGGTGTCCCCGTTGTCACCGAGGTCGCTGCCGCTGTGCCACTCGATGGCGTAGTCGTGGTAGATGCCTGCACGGGCGTCCTGCGCAATGTCGACGATGTCTCCGTATGCATTGCGAAGGATCCGGCGCCCCTTGTGCTCTCCTCCTTCTCCACCGAACTGTCCCCCCCAGCTGTTGGATCGTGCGTTCGTGAACGCGATTTCGTGGGGATCGATGCCAGCCGCCTCCGCTTCGGCTTCGTTGCCCCGGAGATCGGTGGGAAACTCCCAGTCGATCTCCGTGTTCCGGCGTGGGTTCGGTTCGTGCCAATGGCCGGCTTCGCCGGGGTAGTAGTCGATGTAGTGGAAGGGCCAGAATGCGGTCACCACGCCGAGTTCCGGAGCGACCTTCGCTCGCACTTCGTAGCGGGCGGAGGCGTAGTACTGCCGCGTGGCGATGGCGGCCCCGACCCTCGTCCGCCGTCCCTCGTGTTCGATCGGACCGTCGTACCGGTCGCCGTTGGCCTGCAGCCGCAATGCGATGATGGGCGTCCCGTCATCGGTGTCGTGGACCAGCGAGCAGTTCAGGGGGCTCACCCCACCGTTGTCCCCGCCCCATGACTTGCTGGAGATGAGCCATCGTTCGCGGTCGAGTCGACCGCTCTCGAACGTTTCGACGAAGCCGTCCACGATCTGCGGTGTGTGGTCGGTGGTGGGGGACCATTCCGTGCCCGCTGCGATCATGGTGATGTCGGTGAACCATGCGGAGCCCGGTTGGTTCTTCCAGTTCTCGAGTGTCAGTTTCAGGTTCGAGACCCAGTTGTCGCCGGTGGTGAAATCGAGATGGACGGTCGACCATTCGGTGGAATCGATCGGTGTGGTGGCGATGAAGTCGTCCGAGCCGACGAGATACATGGATGCAATCACTCCGGGCTCGACCTTGGCCCGTGCACTGAGTCGGTAGGACGTGTTCGGAGCGAGTGCGAGATCGATCGCCTGTCTGGCACGGGAGGTGTCCGCCGTGGACCGGAGTCGCATGGCGGGCCCGGCGTCCGAGTCGCGTACTTCCGCCTCGATGCCCGGCACCCATGGTGATGGGGTGGCGGCGGAGAATGCGCCGTTGACGACCATGTTGTCGCCGGCTTGTGGTTGCACGGTGACCGCCGGCGGACCGGAGAAGGGTTGCTGCCATGGTTCGGGTGACGGGGCCGGTTGCCGACCCGGAAGCAGCCTGACCTCATCGACGTCGATCACGGCGAGCTCATCGGACTTCCACGCCTGAAGCACCAGATCGACCCCGGTGGAATCGTCATCGGTAAAGAACTCGAACCGTTCCTCGACCCACCGTCCCTCCTCCTCGATGCTGGTGTAGCCGCACGCCTTGTCGATCTGGGCACCGTTGCGAACGGCCAGGATCGGCGGGCACAGGCGATTCGAGGTGCGTACTTTGGCCATGATCGTATAACGCTGCCGCGGCTGGAGTCCTTCGATGCGCTGCAGAGCCTCGGCCGTGATCCCCGGAGCCGGCACCAGTTTCAGTCCGGTGGTGTTCCCGTACCCGTCCGCGGAAAGGGATGCGTCACCGGTTGTGATCCAGCGTTCCAGTGTTTCCGAAAAGGTTCCGTTGTCGACGAGGTTGCCGCTCTGCATGCAAAGAGCCGCAACCAGGATGGCGTAGGTCATGGGTGCTTCGTCCTCGGGGGTGCATTGGAGATGCGGAAGTATGCAATGCCCTTGCGACGTGAACTAGATGAAAAGCGAAATCGCATCTCTTCAATGGAGACTCGTTCTCACCTTTGTCTCAATGACCTCCGGCCAGACCGAACGACGATCACATCATTCATTGAATGAAATGATTTTTCGGATTGTCCGAATCGGATCGAGCGTGTTCCGCGTATCTCGGGGTTGGAAATACAGCGGGCGTGATCCGGTGCTTCAGCAAGAAGGAGAAGGGCATGAGATGCAAAGCCGCATGGCTACTCACGACGGTCGTCCTGCCGACCACGGCGGTGCTGGGGCACGGTTCGATGAAGGACCCGGTGAGTCGGGTCTACTCGATCTATCTGGAAGGTCCGGGGAGCCCCGATACCGAAGCGGCGCAAGCCGCGGTCGAACACTGCGGGACTCAGGCCTTCTACGACTGGAACGAGCTGGTGAACTTCTTCCCGGGCAATTCCGATTTTCAATCGAACGTCCCGTATGCGCAGTTCATTCCCGACGGCCGGCTGGCTTCGGCCGACAACGACAAGTACGACTGTCTGGATGAGATCCGATCCGACTGGCCGGCGACTCCGGTCCAGGCCGGTCCCCGAGAACTGATCTGGTACGCGACGACTCCGCACAATCCGAGCGTGTTCCGGGCCTGGATCACGACGGAGGATTGGAATTCATCCGAGCCGCTCAACTGGGACCAGATGGTGGAGCTCGAGCTCGGTCCCGTGTCGTTGGTCGGCCTCGAGTACCGTTTTGAAACCGTCCTGCCGGAGCGGTCCGGCCGTCATGCGCTCTACGTCGTCTGGCAGCGCATCGATCCGGTCGGCGAAGGCTTCTATTCCGTGTGCGACGTGATCTTCGGTGCGGACGATTCGGAACCGATCGGTGCGTGCTGCATCGACGAGGGATGTCGGCTCGTCTCGGAGTCCGTCTGCAATGCCGAAGGAGGGGACTACAGCGGAAGCGGATCGCTTTGTGCCGATGCGGCGTGCGATGGCGGGTTGCAGGGGCCCGATTCGGTGGTCATCGAACTCGAAAGCGAATGGGAAAGCGGGTACCAGGCCCGCATGACGATCACCAACTCCATGGGCGATCTGCCCATGCTGGATTGGAGCCTGACCTACGCACAGGGGCCGGAGGTCACTTCCATCTGGAATGCGGTGCTGGAGGAGGATACCGGGGGGTTCCTGATTCGAAACGAGTCGTGGAACGGCTATCTGGATCCGGGGTCGTCGGTGAACTTCAGCTTCGTCGCCAGCGGCACGTGGCCGCCGTCCTTCGTCGACGCCGAGCTCAACGGCATGCATGTCCACATCGACGGGGCGGGTGGGGATCACGGAGGATCGCACGACGACTGTCCCGCCGACCTCGACGGTGATGCACGCGTCGGGGTCGACGATCTGCTGGCCGTGCTGTCGGCATGGGGTTCGATGAACCACTCCATCGACGTCGATGGTGACATGCTGGTCGGGGTCGAGGAACTCCTGCACGTGGTGGGCGCGTGGGGCGACTGCGGCTAGGTCCGGATGGAGGCCATGCGCACTGGAGCAGGCGTCATGCCGTTCACGATTCCGAGTGGTCCGAACCGTCGAGGCCGACCCGCTTGAGGGCGCGATCGGACACCCACCCGATCACCGCGAGAGCCGCGACCAGAAGCACGATGCCCAGCACCATCACCATGCCGCCCTTTCCTTCGGTCACGAACGTCTGGATGTCCACCGCGCCGGTGGAGGCCGCCGCGGCCGCGGTGCCGACGAACAACGCGGTTCTCGGTGTCATTCCGACCACCACTGCAATGGCGTAGGGGACAAGTCGGACCTTGCAACTGGCCATCACGAGGTTCATGAGAGCGAAGGGGGAGTTGGGAGGTATCCGCAGCAGGGTCAGGATGCCGGTCGTGGACCAGAACCCCCGTCCGATCAGGGCATCGCGTACGACCTGAGCCCGCCGGTGCTCGGCAATGAGCGCATCCACGCGATCGCGCGACACGATTCTGGACAGCCCGTAGCCGATCAGTGAACCGCCGGTGAACCCGGCCAGGGCGGCCAACAGCCCCATGGGAAGTCCGAAGACCCAGCCGCCCAGCACGGCCTGGGCAAAGGTGGGCAGGACGCCCAGGCCCGAAGTCGCCATGAACACCAATGCGTAGACCACGATGCCCCATTGCCCGAGAGACTCGAGCCCGGCGGCGGCGGGTCCGATCAGGAAGAGCAGGGTGATCCCCAGAATCGCAGGAAGCGTGGCCCACAGGATTCCGAGCAGGCCGGCGGGTCCCAGCGCGGTGAGAATCGACTTCCAGTCACGTCGGGGTTCAGGAGGCTGATTGGTCATCGTGGGGCATGATATGCCGGTTGGTTCGGTTCCATGGTGCACGCGACATGGATTCGTACCATTCCGGAAAGGTCGCGAGCGGACAGGGGGTCAATCCGTATCCGAGTTCTGCGGTGTGGATTCATCCTGCACCGCCATGCCGGCTTCGCGGGCCTCGCGGACCATG
>CAJWBW010000057.1:0-7955 GCA_913020415.1 uncultured Phycisphaerae bacterium
CACCGGGGCGGAGCGAGGACGATGGATGCATCGGCTCGCCGACGCCGTCGAAGCAAATGGCGAGGAGCTCGCGAGACTGGAGTCGATCGACAACGGCAAGCCCATCGGCCTCGCTCGTACGGTCGACATTCCACGGGCCGTCGCGAATCTCCGTTTCTTCGCCGATGCCGCAGGCGAGGACCGATCTCGTCTCTATCGGACCGGAACCCAGGCATCCAACATCGTCCACCGGGATCCGATCGGGGTCGTGGGGCTCATTTCGCCGTGGAATCTGCCGCTCTACCTGTTCACCTGGAAGATTGCGCCCGCGCTGGCCGCCGGCAACACGGTGGTGGCCAAGCCCTCGGAACTCACGCCGGTCACGGCAGCGAGGCTGGGCCAGCTGGCGTCGGAGATCGACTTTCCTCCGGGCGTGCTCAACATCGTCCACGGTCTGGGATCGCAGGTCGGCGAGTCGATCGTCGGGCACCCCGAGATTCCGGCGGTCTCATTCACCGGTGGTACCACGACGGGAGCGCGGATTGCGGCGAAGGCGGCTCCGATGTTCAAGAAGCTGTCCCTTGAACTGGGTGGCAAGAACCCCAACATCCTGTTCGAGGACGCCGACCTCGAGCTGGCCCTGGCCACGAGTCTCCGCAGTTCGTTCGCCAATCAGGGGCAGATCTGCCTGTGCGGATCCCGGGTCCTCGTGCATCGGCCCATCCATGACCGGGTGGTGGCCGAACTGGTCGAGGGTGCCGGCCGACTTCGCATCGGAGATCCGCTCGACGAGCGGACCCAGCAGGGCGCCCTGGTGTCCGCATCCCATCGTGACAAGATCGCCGCGTGCGTCGAACTGGCGCGTGCCGAAGGGGGTGAGGTGCTCTGCGGGGGGCGTGCACCGGATTCGCTTCCCGAACGGTGTCGCGAGGGCTTCTTCTACGAGCCCACGGTGATCACGGGGGTCCCGATGGATGGTGCGACCAACCAGCAGGAGATCTTCGGACCGGTGATCACGGTCACGCCGTTCGACACCGAAGAGGAGGCGATGGAGCTCGCCAATGGGACCGACTACGGATTGTCCGCCAGCGTCTGGACTGGGAGCGACGAGCGGGCGACCCGCATGGCGAAGGCCATCGACGCCGGTACAGTGTGGGTCAACTGCTGGCTCCTGCGGGATCTCAGGGTTCCGTTCGGAGGTGTGAAGCACAGCGGCGTGGGCAGGGAAGGTGGCGAAGAGGCGATGCACTTCTTCACCGAAGCCAAGACCGTCTGCACGGCGGAGGGGACGACGTCATGACGAACTCGGAACACAACTCGGATCGAGCTCCCGAGCCGGTCGGTGCGTACCCCCACGCACGCCGGGCGGGGAACCTGCTCTTCCTGTCCGGAGTCGGGCCGCGGTCCAGAGGCACGGACAAGATTCCCGGCGTCACGATGGACGAGGATGGCACTGTCACCTCCGTGGACATCGAGGCCCAGTGCCGGTCCTGTTTCGCCAACGTGCGGGCGGTGCTCGAGGATGCGGGCGGTCGCTGGGAGGATCTGGTCGACGTGCTCGTCTTTCTCGTCGACATGGAGCGGGACTTCGAGGTCTACAACCGCGTGTACGCGGAGCATTTCGCGGGCCCCGGCAATCCCAATCCGACGCGGACGACCATCGAGATCAATCGCCTGCCGACCCCGATCGCGGTCGAGGTCAAGGCGGTCGCCTGCCTGGATTCCTGAGCGAATCAGGGTTGGTCCGGGCATGCCATGCCGTTGCAGGTGGATCCATCGCCAAGGTAGGTGCCCAGCGTCAGTTCGCACCGGATCTCAGTCATGGTGATGCACGGTCCGAATGCGGTGCAGCAGGCGCCGGTTTCGGTGGGGAGTGGCGGCGGACACGCCCCCCACCGATTCAGAAGCAGCAGGAAATCGAAGATGTCCACCGTCTGGGATAGATCGAAGTCGGCCGTCAGCGGCAGATCGCGCGGTTCGAGGATCGTCCCCCACTGCGACAGGACCTCCAGCAGATCGAGGACATCCACGGCCTGGTTGCCGTCGAGGTCGGCGTAGCACTGGCAGTCGTCCGGCAGCAGATCCTGATTCTCGTCCACTTCGCAACCGTTGATGATGCCGTCTCCGTCGCAGTCGCCGGGGTTCGACCAGTCGCAGTCGTCCGGCGTGAGGTTTCCGTTGCAGTCGCCCGCGAGGCCGGATGCAATCTCCCACTCATCCGGAAGTCCGTTTTCGTTGCAGTCGTTCTGGCAGGAATCGATGATTCCATCCCCGTCGATGTCGAAGGCGGTTCCCGAGTCGATCTCGCACTGATCGGGGACACCGTTCAGGTTGCAGTCGTCTTCGGATTCGCACGAATCATGGATGCCGTTGCCGTTGCAGTCATCGACGAGAGCGCAGTCTCCCTGCAGCAGGACGCTCAGGCCGCGGTCGGCGCTGTTGACGTTGGCGGAGATCAGATCGGGCCGGCCATCGCCGTCGAGGTCCGCAAGTTCCACCTCGGCGGGGCCGGTCGGCATCCGGGCGGTCTGCGTGGTCGGAAACAGTCCGGTGCCGTCGTTGAGGAACAGGATCGACCATGGGGATCCCACGTGGGTCACGACGACATCGATGTCGCCGTCGAGGTCGAGATCGTCGGAGGCGATGCTATGGGGAAGATTGTTCGTCGGGCTGGTCTGGACGACCGTGAAGTTCGCCTCGCCGTCGTTGTGCAGGATCCAGCATTCGTTGGAGTCCTTGCTGATCGCCGCGATGTCGATGTCGCCGTCGTCGTCGAGGTCGTCGAGGGTGAGATACCTCGGATAGCCGCCGACGTCGATCGAAACGGAATCCTCCCACTGCCGATTGCCGGCCCCGAGCACCAGACTCAGATTGCCGGAGGTGAGATTGGCCGTGACCACGTCGGGGACGCCGTCTCCGTTGAGATCCGCCGACGCGCCGCCCCGCGGCTGCCGGCCGATGTAGGCCGAAGTGCCCTCGATGAAGTCCCCGGTTCCCGTTCCCCAGAACGGCGTCATCAGGGCGGGGTTCTGGCTGGGCGGATCGGCCGCGGAGTCCCACTGCAGCACCACCATGTCGAGATTGCCGTCGACATCCAGATCGTCCGTCCACAGAAAGACGGTTCTGTTGAGCGGGAACTGGTGGGTGATGGTGAACTGGCCGTTTCCATCGTTGCGCAGCACGGTGGCGGTGTCGTTGTTGTAGTCCGGAGTGCACAGATCGATGTCGCCGTCACCGTCGAAGTCGCCCCCGTCGACGTATCGGGGGCCCGCCCCGGTCGGTACATCGATCCGGGTGGGAAAGAAGCCCTGCCCGTTGTTGAAACGAATGGTGATGTCGTCGGTGCCGCGGTTGGAGAGGGCCAGATCGGGGTGGCCATCGCCATCGAGGTCGGCGGCGAACACCCCGGTTGCATAGAGACCGGTCGGATACTGGCGGAGGGGCTCGAGATCGACGTCTGCGAGGGTCACGGATCCCGATGCAATGAGCCATGCACCGAAGAGCACCGGGGCCGTTCGGACCAGGCTGCAGGCTGCTCCTTGCTGGGGGCAGGGACCTCTCATCGTGATTTCATCCTACGTGTGGATTGCCCACGTCCCGAGGAAAAATCCCAATGAGCCCAAATGTGTTCCGATTATTCCGATTCGGGGGTCTGGATCGTACGAAGGACGGCGCGGACCGGTGATGCGTCGAAGGCGGCCAGGCGAAGCGGCTGGGCCAGCAGCTCGTATCGGCCCGGAGTGACGTCGGCGAGGCGGAGGGTTTCGAGAATCGCCATGCCGTGCGTCCGGCAGCGACCGTGGGACTGGATGTCGGCGTCGTCGATGATGTCGACACTGGGGCTGTCCAGGCCGATCGTGACGACCCCTCGTGCGGCGAGGTGATCGACGAGTCCGGGGCACAGGGCGGCGAAGTCCTCGTTGAAGTCGTCGAGGGTTCGGAAGGTGCCGGTGTCGATGAGGATCCGGGGGCAGTCGATCGGAGCATCGCCCAGATCCTCGACCGTGACCCGAGATCGCGGCGGGACATCCACCCGTACGACCCGGCATGCTCCGATGTAGTGGTCGAGCGGCATGGCATCGATTCCTTCGCCATCGACCGCGTAGTGGCACGGGCCGTCGGCGTGGGTGCCCAGATGGACGGTGCTTCGCAGGGTGGAGAGCGTGACGGAGTCGCCGTCCCCGATCTGCATGAGGAACTCCCGCGAGGGTGGCGTGTCGCCCGGCCAGACGCTGGTGCGTCCGGCATGAATCTCGTGGGTGATGTCGATCAGGGTCATGGGGTCCGTCCTTCGTTGGATGGTCGTACGAAGAAGAGCAGGATGGCCGATGCTGCGAACGAGCCCGCTCCCATCCAGAAGCCGGCAAGGTATCCGAGTTTGGCGTGAAGCATGGCGCCCATTCCCAATGCGCCGGCGGCCTGTCCGATGTTGAAGCCGATGGTGAGCCGGCCCCACCATGCCGTATGGCGGGCGGGGCCCACGAGCTGCAATGCGTAGTGCGTCGTGCCGGCGGCGATTCCCATCTGACCCGCACCCAGCAGTGCTCCGGAGGCGACGACGAACCACAGGGACGCGGTGGAAAGCACCAGCCCGACGGCCGCGAGACCGCAGAGAACCGATGTGATGAGGGCCCATCGCGATCCGACGACACGGGCCAGCCAACCGAAGACCGGTCCACCGACGAGCACGCCGCCGCCGTAGATCGCGTAGACCATGGTGCTGAAGGCGACAGGCTGCTCCAGGGCCTGGTGGACGTAGGCCGACAGGTAGATCGAATGGGGAACGATCCCCACCGCGGCCAGGAGGTACGCGACGAAGAAGGTCCACATCGTCCAGCGGGAGAAGGCATGCGGTGGTTCGTTCGTTTCGGGGTGATCCGTGGGGACCAGGGGGGACAGGCCCGCCCACGAGAGGATGATGCACGCCAGAACCAGTGCGGCCGTGAACCACCACCCCCCCGCCGGTCCGCCGGCGATGAAGAACGGCAGCAGGAGGCTCATTCCGATGACTCCGGCTCCCGCGCCGACGAAGACCGTGCCGATCACCGTACTGCGGAGTGCGCGGCGGATTCCCGAGACCGCGATGACGGGAGCCAGGATCATCGTTCCTGCGGCGGTGAGTCCGGCGAGGAACCGGCATCCGCACAGCCAGACGAATCCAAGGTCGAAGCCCGATCCCAGCACGCTGACCAGGCCGATGAGCATCGACCATCGGCAGACCCGTCCTGCGGACCACCGTCTGGCCAGGGCCGCGCAGAAGATGGCACCAACGAGGTTGCCGACGAAGTTGAGGGTGCCGATGTATCCGGCCTCGGATGCGCTGATCCAATGCTGGTCGAGCATCGCTGGAATGAGCGGGGAGTAGGAATAACGCACGAGTCCGATGCCCGCCAGCATGGCGAGGACGGACGAAAGGATCCGGTACCAGTTGCGTTCGTGCAGCGGCATCGGGGATCAGAAGCGGTGTCGGATCGCCCAGAGATCGGGAAAGGCCGGTTCGAAGAGGGTCCGCTCGAGATACGGCACCCCGGGGGAACCGCCGGTGCCGTGCTTGTTGCCGATGGTGCGTCGGACCAGCTGGACGTGTCGGTACCGCCACTCCTGCAGCCCTTCGTCGATGTCGAGCATCGTTTCGAACAGCATGTCGAGTTCCGGTCGGGTCTCGTGGGCAAGCAGGATCAGGTCCTGCATCCGCTCGTCTCCCTCGTAACGCCGTTCCGTGTCGGGCGTGAGCAGGTCGTCGGGGACGTCGAGGCCCTGGGTGGCCAGGAAGGCGTGGAAGTCGTCGACGACCGAGGGGCCGTGGAATCGGTTCAACGCCTCGTCGCGACCGTGCAGACCCTCCGGAAGGTACTTCAGCACCTGCTCCCGCTTCACTCCCAGACGGAATTCGATGCATCTGAACTGCATCGACTGGAATCCGGACGACGTGTCGAGGCGATCGCGGAACGACACGAAGGAGGACGGGGTCATGGTCTCGAGGATGTCGATCTGGCTGACCAGGGTCTTGAGGATCATCCGGACGCGCTTGAGGATGTGGGCCACGCTCCAGAGATCACCCTCCCGGAACCGGACTCCGGCCAGGTCGAGTTCGTGGAGGATCTGCTTGAACCAGAGTTCGTACACCTGGTGGATCACGATGAACAGCATCTCATCGTGCTCGGCCGGACTGGACTGCGGCGTCTGCAGCGTGAGCATGGTCGGCAGTTCGAGGTAGGTTGCGTAATCGAGTTGTCCGGTCTGCGGGGCGTCAGGCATGTGATTCTCGATTGGGCGTTCAGGTCACGAGGAAGCCGAGGGTCAGGACGGTGAGGAACGCAATCGCCAGCACGGACCATCTGCGTCTTCGATCGATGGTGATGACCCTAGTGTACGGAATCGTCGTGAACGACACCATGTTGTAGAGCGGAACGTACCACCGGGGGAACATGCGATTGAGTCTCTTCCTGAAGCGCTGAAGCAGTCGGAAGGCGGGCGATGCGGTGTGATCCCGCATTTCGATGAAGTTGCGGAGGGACAGTTGCCCGATGGCGTCTCCGTCCGGTCGCTGCAGCGCGTCGTAGGATTCGAGGGCCTCCCGCATCGTGTGGTGGCCGGCGATGCAGTCGGCCAGTCGAAGGCAGTCCTGGAACGAGGCGTTCATGCCCTGCCCGAAGAACGGAACGATGGCGTGCGCCGCGTCGCCGATCAGCACGGCCGAATCGCGATGGTGGTACCTCCGGCACCGCACCGTTCCGAGGGGGCCGACGGGATTGCGCAGGTACTCCTCGACCAGATCCGGCATGAGTTCGGCGGCATCGGCGAAGTTGGTGCGGAAGAAGGAGGTGATCTCCTCCGGGGTCTGGACGGCGGCGAAACTCTCCGGTCCCTCGTGCGGCCAGAAGCAGGTGCAGGTGAACGAGCCGTCCTCGTTGGGAAGCGCGATCAGCATGTAGTGGCCGCGGGGCCAGATGTGCAGGGCATCGGGGCGCAACTGGAAACTGCCGTCGGGGCCGGCGGGAATCGTGAGTTCCTTGTAGCCGGATTCGATGAACTCCGTTCCGTCATCCGTCCGCTCGCGCTGGTCCATGGCGGCTCGAACCATTGAACCGGCCCCGTCGGCACCGACCACAAGGTCCGAATCCAGGGTGTGCTCGGAGCCATCCGGCGTACGGTAGGAGACCCTCGATCGGTCGACGTCGATGGAGGTGCATTCGACGTCGAAGTGAAGGGCGACCGCAGTGCGGGCCTCCGCCGCGTCGAGCACCATGCAGTTCAGGTGTCCTCTGGAAACCGAGTTGATCGTTTCACCCGGAATGACGCTGTACGGGGAGAAGGAGGTGCGACCCTCCGGGTCGTGCATCATCCGCCCCTGCATCGGAACCACGGTCCGGAGCACGGCATCGTCGAGCCCGATCCGGGCCAGGGCCTCGATGCCGCGGGCCGAGAGGGCCAGATTGATGCTGCGGCCGCCGTCGTAGCCGTCGGCCCGCGGGTCGCCGCGTCGCTCGAGAATCGTGACCTCGGATCCCTGGTCGGCCAGCAGGCAGCCCAGGAGCGGCCCCGCGAGGCCGCCTCCGATGATGATGATGTGACGCGGTCGGCTCACGAATCGGATCCAAAGGCATCGGCCATCATGGACGCGAACCGATGGCAGTCCTCGAAGGTGTTGTACAACGGAGTCGGAGCGATTCGGATCGTCGCGGGGGGACGGAAGTCCCCCACGACGCCCATGGACTCGATGGTGCGGAAGGCGGATTCGGCGTCCCCGTCCACGATGATCGAGAGTTGGCAGCCGTGGGCCGAGGGGTCCGAAGGCGTCGTGATGCGGTAGCTCCGACCCGGCACGGACTCGAGCCGTCGTCGAAGGTAGCTGGTGAGTTCCAGGGATCGTGCACGCAGGGCATCCATGCCGATCGAGTCGAACAGATCCAGCGAAGCCCGCAGAGGTGCCATGGCCAGGACCGGCGGGTTGCTGATCTGCCAGCTTTCGGCGT
>CAJWBW010000058.1:0-7756 GCA_913020415.1 uncultured Phycisphaerae bacterium
AGCATCTCCACCCGTTCGGCGGTCGACAATGCACCCCATGCCTTCTGGGCTTCGCGAGCCCGGGCGACCACCGCATCGATCTCGCCGACGGGGGTCACCGGGACGGAACCGATCGGCTGGCCGGTGGCGGGATTGATGGATTCGAGGGTGCTGCTGGTCGCGGTCGTCATGGCGTGCTCCAAATGTTGAACTCTTCGATCCTCCATTCTAGCAATGCTCCGAGACCGTATTCCGGTCAATGCGGGTGATTGAAACTATCCTGCCGACCAGGAGGATGCAGTCATGAGCGTACTGGTCACCGGAGCAACCGGCATGTTCGGATCGGGGGTGGTCACCCTGCTTGATCGGGCCGGCGTCGAGGTGCTCGCGATGAGCCGCAGCGAGGCGAACGCCGCTCGCATGACCCGCGGCAACGTGACCGGCGTGGTCGCCGATCTCGACGACCCCGCCACCCTGCCGCCGCTGATGGAACGGGCGGATCGCGTGTTCGTGGTCAGTCCCATCCATCCGGATCTCGGTCTTCGCGAATGCAACGTGATCGAAGCCGCCGTCGCTGCCGGTGTCGGACAGATCGTGAAGCTCTACGGTTCCGTGCGTCACGACGGAGACCAGCTGGATGTCCAGCACCGGACGGCCCTTGCGGCGCTGCGGGACTGCGGTGTGCCGTGGACCCTCGTGTCGCCGCAGACCGTCATGGAGACGAACCTGCTGGGGCAGCTCGAGGGCATCAAGCATGAACGAAGCATGTTCGGCGCGGCCGGCGAGGGGCGCATCGGCATGGTCGCACTCGCCGACTGCGTGGAGACCGCCTCGATCGTGTTGCAGGCGGCTCCCGCCGACCACGCGGAGGCGAACCTCGAGATCACCGGCCCCGCCGCGATGACCTATCCCGAGATCGCGGCGGAGATGAGTCGGGCGTTCGGCGAGACCATCACCTACGTGGACATGTCCGAGGATGCGTTCGCCGCCATGCTCATCGAGTACGGCGTGCCGGCCGAGGACGTCGAACTGCAGGTGCTCTGTCATTTCCGGCAGATGCGGGCCGGACGGGCGGATCTGGTCACCGACACCTTCGAACGCATCGCCGGGCGGCCGGCGACCTCCGTCTACGAATGGACCCGTGCGCACCGGAGCGACTTCGGGCTCGAGTGATGCTCAGGCGGGCGCGTTGTCGATCAGTCGAACCTCGTCGAGCCGTGCGGCGATCAGCGCCCGGGCCGGCGTGCCGGACACCGGTTCGAGGGTGCGGGCATCCCGGATGACCGCGTACTCGATTTCGAGTCCGTGCTCGTCGAGCACGGTCCGCATCGCCCGCTCCCCCTCGTCGGCGACCGCCAGGGCCCGCGCAAGGCCGAGGGCGCGTTCCCGCTTCGCGGGCGGAAGCAGGGCGTTGCGACTGCTCATGGCCAGACCGTCCGCTTCGCGCACCGTCGGGCCGCGCAGCATCCGCAGTCCGTTCCAGCGATCGGTGTGTTCCTTCGCCATGGCTTCCAGGACGAGCATCTGCTGCCAGTCCTTCTCTCCGAAGATCGCGTGCGCGGGGCGGATCAGATCGAAGAGTCGGGCCACCACCGTGCACACCCCGTTGAAGTGACCGGGTCGGCAGGCATCCTCGAGCCCGGGCCGGGTTGCGACCGGCGGAAGCGACGGCATCCACACCGTCTCGTCGGGGGGGTAGATGGTCGTCTGGTCCGGAGCGAACACCGCGGTGGCTCCGGCGCTCCGGCACGCTTCGAGATCCTGCTCGAGGGTGCGCGGGTAGCGTTCGAGGTCCGACGGATCGTTGAACTGGGTCGGATTCACGAACACCGTCACCACGACGTCGTCGCATTCGCGACGCATCGCCTCGATCAGCGACCGGTGTCCGGCGTGCAGCGCGCCCATCGTGGGAACCAGCCCACAGCCGTGGTGCGGTACGAGATCGTCGAGTGTCTTGAGATGGTCCACGGGATCAGAAGCGCGAGACGACCAGCGTGTCGTTCTGGCCGCCGAAACCGAAGGAGTTGCTGAGGCAGGTGTCGACCGCCGCCTCCCGCTTCACGTTCGGAACGTAGTCGAGATCCAGTTCCGGATCCGGTTCGTCCAGGTTGATCGTGGGGGGAATCATCTGGTCGCGCAGGATCATCAGGCAGGTGATGAACTCGACGGCACCCGCGGCGCAGATCAGATGGCCCATCATCGACTTGATGCTCGTCATGGGAATCTCGCCGGCGAGATCGCCGAACACCCGCTTGACGGCCCGGGTCTCGATGGAGTCGTTCTCGCTGGTGCTGGTGCCGTGGGCGGAGATGTAGTGCACCGGCGGCCGGCCGTCGTCGAGTCGCTGCGACGGATCGATGCCCGCGTTGGCCAGGGCCTGCAGGATGGCGTCGCCCGGTCCGCGCCCCTCGGGATGCATGTCCGTGATTCGATACGCGTCGGCGGTGGACCCGAAGCCGCGCAGTTCGGCGAGGATGTTCGCTCCACGTGCTTCGGCGTGTTCGAGGGTCTCCATGACGATGATGCCCGATCCCTCGCCCATCACGAATCCGTCGCGGGATCGGCTGAACGGCCGCGATGCGGTCTGGGGACTGTCGTTCCGCGTCGACATGGCGGTGAGCCGGTTGAAACCGGTGATGCCCAGCACGTGCAGCATGGTGTGGGTGCCGCCGCTGACCATGACGTCCGCGTCGCCGCGGTGCAGGATGGAGGCGGCTTCGCCGATGGCCTGGGTGCTGGCGGCGCACGCCGTGAGGCAGTTGTAGACCGGCCCGCGGATGCCGAACTCCCGTGAGATGTGGGACGCGGGCATGTTCGGTTCCTGCTCGATCTCGGCGATGCCGTCGAGGTGCCGGCTGGCGGCATCACCCCACTGGACGGTGTCCACCCGGCCCGCATCCGCGTTCCACGCCTTCAGCGAAGTCCGCTGGTAGCTGGTGAAGTCGAGGACGCCTTCACCGGCACCGAGGTAGATGCCCACCCGGTGTCGATCGAGATTCGCATCCCCCAGCCCGGACGCGTCCCAGGCCTGCCGGGCGGCGCCCAGCGCGAACTGCGTGTGCATGCCGGGTCGACCGTGCGTGGAGGCATGCTCGACGAAGTCGGTCCAGTCGTAGCCGCGGACCTGGGAGGCGAACCTGGTCGGGAAGGTCGATGCATCGAACCGGTCGATCGCAGCCACATCGGTCTCGCCCGCGAGGAGTCGCTGCCAGACCGATTCCAGATCATGTCCCATGGGAGTGACCCAGCCCGCTCCGGTGATCACGATTCGACGGCGATCGCTCATTCGCACCTCCCGAGCACCACGGCGGTGTTCTGCCCGCCCTGGCTGGCGCTGAGCACCACCATGTTTCGCAGCGTCGCCGGGCCACCGTCGTGCGGCCCCGCCTTGAGTCCGCACTCCACGGAACCGGTGTTCAGTCGGGCGGGGAGCGCCTGTTCCTGGAGACAGCGACAGGCGACGGCGACCTGGATGGTGCCGTTGCCCGCATTGCAGTTGCCCGTGTAGGGAACGGTCAGGACCAGTTCGAGTTCCTCCGCCCGATCGCCGAACACCCGTTTGATCGCTTCGGCTTCGGCCCGGTCCACGACCGGAATACCGCATCCGAAGGGCACCAGGGCATCGATGTCGGCGGGATCGAGGTCGGCGTCCCGCAGGGCCATGGTGATCGCAGCGGCGATGTCGTCGGCGTCCGCTCCCAGTCCGTCGTGGGTGGGGGACTGGGTGGCGGCGTAGCCGCGGACCTCCGCCATGGGCGTTCCGCCGCGTTTGGTGCAGTGGTCGAGGGCTTCGATGACCAGCAATCCGCCGCCTTCACCCAATGCCGTGCCCAATGCGTTCTCCGCGAACGGCCGCACCACGTCGCCGGGTTCCAGATCGCGGGCGTCGGCCAGGCGGCCGGCGGAATGCTGCCGGTAGTAGTTGAGCGGATTGAGCTTCGATTCCGCTCCGCCGGAGAGGCAGGCGTCGGCCGAGCCGCGTTCGATCACCCGCATCGATTCGCCCAGCGACAACGCGCTGCTGGATTCGGCGCAGGTGATCGTGTTGCTCGGGCCGCGGCAGTCGTGCACGATGGTCACGTGGCAGGCGAGCATGTTCGGAAGGTACTTGAGCAGCCACAGTGGAGTGAGATTCTCCATGCCCGTGGTGCCCCAGGTTTCGAGGTCGACTTCGCCGTCCTCGCCGAGGCTGGCTGAGAAGGCCGACGTCAGCTCGTTCACGTCGGCGGCGATCAGGCCGGCGCCGATGTGGCAGCCGAGTCGTTCCGGCGTGATGGGAAACCCCGCCTCGTGGTCGACGCCCGGCGTGCTCAGGTTCGAATGCACGATCGCCTCCGCGGCGGCTCCGACCGCGAGTTCGACGTCACGGCACATCACCTTGACGGCCTTGCGGTACGACTTGGGGACCACCGAGCGGACCTTGAAGCGATCCGCGTCGAGTTCGCCGGCCACGTGACAGCTGTACCAGCCGGGGTCGAAGGCGTTCAGCGGGCCGAGGCCCGAATGTCCGGACCGCATCGCATCCCAGTGGGCGTCGATGCCGACGCCCAGTGCGCTGATGGGACCCGCTCCGGTGATGACGGTACGTCGCCGCATGGGGGGATAGTGTAGCCTGCCGAGCCAGAACGATGACTTCCATCGGTGACATCCTGCTCATCACGGCGATTCCCGCCGGCACGATGGCGATGGCCAGCGTGGTTTCGCTTCGGCGTTCCCCGGGCTCCCGAGCCCGTTCCGCCATGCAGCACTTCGCCAGCGGCATCGTGTTTGCCGCGGTCGCGACCGAACTGGTGCCGGACATGGTCGCCGGAGGCAGGATCCTTCCCATGCTCACCGGATTCATTCTGGGGGTGGGGCTGGTGCTCGGAATCCGGGTGGTGGATGAGCGGGGTCGCTCGGGCGGCCGCCGGGCAGCCGCGGGGTTGCTGGCCTCCACGGCGGTGGACCTGCTGATCGACGGCTTTCTCGTGGGAATCGGTTTCGGTCTTTCGATGTCCAGCGGCTGGCTCCTGGTGATTGCGATCACCTTCGAAGTGCTGTTCGTGGGACTTTCGCTCGCGATGATCCTCGCCAACCGCGGCCTCGATCGGGTCCGGGCCTCCATCTGGGTCTGCCTCATCGGACTGCTCATACCGACGGGAGCCGTGGCGGGTGCCCTGCTCTTCGAAGGGCTGGGCGGCGATTGGCAGATCGGAATTCTCGCCTTCGGCTCGGCGGCACTGCTCTATCTGGTGACCGAGGAACTTCTGGTGGAGGCGCACGACCAGGGTGAGACCGTGGTCGGCACCTCGATGTTCTTCGTCGGTTTCGGTTCGTCGCTCGTGCTTTCGATGCTGCTCGGCCACTAGGCTCCGAGCTTCGCCGCGACCAGCAGGGCCATTTCCAGGGACTGCTCGTAGTTGAGTCGCGGATCGACCAGCGACTGGTAGTCGCTGCCGAGATCGTCATCGGACAGGCCTCTCGCGCCGCCGGTGCATTCGGTGACGTTCTCTCCGGTCAGCTCGAAGTGCATTCCCCCGAGCACGCTGTCGTTTGCGGCGTGGATGTCGATGGCAAGTTCGAGTTCGCGCAGGATGTCCTCGAATCGTCGGGTCTTGAGTCCACGGGCGGTCCGGACCGTGTTGCCGTGCATCGGATCCGATACGAACAGCACCGTGCGGCCCGTGGCCCGGACGGCTTCGATCAGGCGGGGCAGATGTTCCTCGACGTGATCGACTCCGTAGCGATGGATGAAGGTCATCCGTCCCGGCTCGTCGTCCGGATGCAGTCGGTCCAGGAGGGACTCGACGAAGCCGGGCAGTTCCGACGGATCGTGTTGCGGACCGATCTTCACGGCCACGGGATTTCGTATGCCCCGGAAGAACTCGATGTGGGCGTGGTCGATCGCCGCGGTCCGCATTCCGATCCACGGGAAGTGCGTCGACAGGTTGTACCAGCCGCGTCGACGGGGAACCTGCCGGGTCAGCGCCGCCTCGTAGTCCAGCAGCAGTCCCTCGTGACTGGTGAAGAAGTCCACCCGGGACAGGTCGCCGGCGGCGATGCCGGTCAGCGACTCCATGAACCGCACCGACTCGCCGATCCGCTGGACCATGGCCTGGTATTCGCTGGCCCGCGGAGAGTGGCGGACGAACCCGAGATTCCAGAACTCGGGGTGATGCAGATCGGCGAATCCGCCCCCGACGAGGGAACGGATGAAGTTCAACGTGAGGGCGGCCCGTTCGTACCCGTTGACGAGCCGTCGAGGATCCGGTCGACGGGACGTCTCGTCGAACGCCGGCGTGTTGACGTTGTCGCCGAAGTAGCTGGGGAGTGCGACACCATCGCGCTCTTCGGTGAGGGATGATCTCGGCTTGGCGTACTGGCCGGCGAACCGACCGACGCGAATGACGCGCCGTCTGGTTCCGTGCACGAGCACCAGGGACATCTGCAGGAGGATCTTCAGCTTGTTCGTGAGTGCTTCCGGCGTGCAGGCCCCGAACTGCTCGGCGCAATCGCCACCCTGGAGGAGGAATCGTTCGCCCCGCGCCGCCTCGGCCAGCTGGCTCTTGAGGCTCTCCACTTCCCAGGAGGTCACCAGCGGGGGGAGCGAGGCGAGTTCCGTCGCGACGGCCTCCATGGCATCGGTGTCGGGATATCCCGGCTGATGGGTGATGGGTCGCGTACGCCAGCTTGTCGGAGTCCAATCGTCCATGGTGTCTCGTTTCGGCCCCGGAAATGCCCCTGTGCGGGCGGTGAAAGTGCGGGTGAGAGGATTCGAACCTCCACGGGTTGCCCCACTGGAACCTAAATCCAGCGCGTCTGCCAATTCCGCCACACCCGCTGAAGTGGTGTCGACCGGGTAGGATTATCAGGTGCCTCCCCCCCGGGGGCAAACCCGCAGCGTCTCCTTCCACCAAGAAAGGGGTTTCCATGCCGCTCAAGACGATGGCCGGAACGGCTCTGGTTCCGATGCTCAGCCGCCTGGTGCTGGGGATCACCTTCCTCCTCAGTGGTTGGTTCTTCTGCTTTCAGGAGATCGATTTCACCGCCTCGGACATGGCGCGGATCCAGGACGGCGTGCAGTCCTCCGACGGTGCATCCGCGGAAGGCGGTCGTGCGTTGGCGGTCAATCGCCTGATCATGCACTTCCAGACCTGGGACACGGATCGGTGGGCGCAGCCGCTGGGCTGGGCCGTCGCGATCTTCCAGCTGCTCGGCGGGCTGCTGCTGCTGCTGGGCCTCTTCACCCGGGTGGTGGCTCTGGGGGTCACGGTCCTGATCGCCGGCGCGTTCTATCAGTTGACGATCCAGCAGAACGGAATGTTCGAGATGAATCCATTCGACTGGCGGCTCGACAGCGGCATGTGGTACGCAATCACCAGTCAGGCCGGCCTGTTCGTGCTGGCCCTGGGACTGTTCCTGACCGGGGGCGGTCCGCTGTGCACCGATTCGCTGCTCTGGCGGCGGGGAACACCCGCACCGGCGAAGAAGAAGGGCGAGGAATCGAACTGATTCCGCGTGGTCCGATGTTTCGCGGGTTCCACGGGATTCGGGAGCCGGATCGCATAGACTGATCGCGCCGCGGCTGATCGCGGCCATGCAGGGGCGTATCGGTCAGGAAAGATGGACGACACGAAGCACATCGAGGCTTCCCGAACCGGGGACGGAGATCCGGCCGCCCGGGCCGCGCCCTGGATCGTCTCGGCGGTGCTGCACATCGGTCTGGTGGTGATCGGTCTGCTCGTCACCTGGACCGTCATCCTGGTGCAGGACATGGGACCCCCGCCGCAGGTCACCG
>CAJWBW010000059.1:0-7577 GCA_913020415.1 uncultured Phycisphaerae bacterium
ACCATTCCATCCGCTTGGGAGCTCCGGTCTTGACCTTCTGCTCGATGATTCCGAAGTCGATGATCAGCATCAGCGATGCGATGATCAGGATGAACAGGTTCACGCCCATGCCGATCAGCCACCCACCACCACTGGTCGGAGTCGTGAAGGCGGAGATGAACGGCACCTGGATCCCGAAGAGGTACAGCGGCAGTGAGATCAGGTAGACCAGCACGATGCCCATCATGCAGGTTCCGACGACGGCCTGGAACTTCCGCGTCGGCTGCAGGATCCGGGTCGTATAGAGAATCAGCATGGAGGCCAGAATGGCGATGGTGATGACGAAGGCCTGGAGCGCGACGCCCCCGGAGACGGCCCAGTCGTTGGCGGCCAGCCAGCGGTCGATCATGCTGGTGAAGATGCCCAGGAAGCACCCTTCGATGATCGCGTAGATCGGGGCGAGCACGACCGAGGCCATCGGCCTGGCGATGGCGGCGAAGTACAGCCCGAGGGTGACCAGGGCGGTCAGCAGCACCACGCCCAGCAGGGCTCCCTGCCCCAGGGAAGGTGCGATGGAGACGCCGATGGCTCCGCCGATCACGGCGATGACGGTCAGCATGGCGGTCTTGTTGACCACGCCCTGGATGCTGGCGGTTTCCGTTGCGGCTGCGGAGGTAAAGACGTCCGCGTTGCGTAGGGCGGGATTGGTGGATTCGGTCAGGCTGAAGCGTCGCATGGGTGCTCTCCGTGCTGCATGGTGGAATGGCGATTATAGACGGCTCGCTTCCGGGTCGTTCCGTGTGGTACAAACGGGCCGAGAGGAGCTTTCCGTGCCCACCACGATTCAGGAACTTGTCATCACGATGGAATCCCTCGCCCCCTCCGCCCACGCGGCCGAGTGGGACAATACGGGGCTGCTGGTCGGCGATCCGACCCGGTCCCTGCGGAGCGTGCTGCTGACCATCGACCTCACGATGGACGTGCTGGACGAGGCCGAGCGGGCGGAGTCCGATGCGGTCATCGCCTACCACCCCCCCATCTTCTCCGGACTCAAGCGGCTGGTGGCCGACGACCCCGTCTCGGCGGTCGTACTGCGTGCTGCGGCATCGCGCATCGCCCTGTACAGTCCGCACACCGCGCTGGACGCGGCGCCCGGCGGCATGACCGACTGGTTGGCCGAGGGCGTGGGCAGCGGGACCGTCGCACCGATCGAGCACGCGACCGAACTGGGTTCGCACGAACGATGCAAGGTGGTGACGTACGTCCCCCATGACGCGGTGGATGCGGTCCGCAGCGCGATGGGTGATGCCGGCGCGGGCACCATCGGCGACTACACCCACTGCTCGACGAGCATCGAGAACGAAGGCACGTTCATCGGTGGAACCGGCAGCGATCCGGCGGTCGGCTCGGCCGGACAGCTCGAGCGGGTCGCCGAACGCCGTCTGATGATGGTCAGTTCGAATCGGGGTCTGGCCGCGGTGCTGGCGGCGCTGCGTTCGGCGCACCCCTACGAGGAACCGCCGATGCACGTGGTTCCGCTGGCCGATCGACCGATGCACGACACGGGCATCGGCCGCTGTCTGCAGCTGGCCGAATCGAAATCGACCGGAGAGGTGGTCGCCTCGCTGAAGTCGCACCTCGGTGTGTCGACGCTGCGGGTCGCCGAGGGCCGTGGTGGTCCCGAACGGCACGAGCATGTCGGCCTGTGTCCCGGCGCCGGCGGTTCGCTGCTTGATGAAGCGGCGGCACGGGGCTGCACGCTGTTCGTCACCGGCGAGATGCGGCATCACGACGTGCTGTCGGCGGTCGATCGCGGCATCACGGTGGTTCTCGCGGGTCACACGAACACCGAGCGCGGGTACCTTCCGCATCTACGTGACCGGTTGTCCGCGGCGATGCCGGACTGTGAGTTCACGGTTTCGACCCGCGACCGTACGCCCTGGACGGACGCCTGAGTCCTATGGGGCGGGCTCGATGACCACGGCGGTGCCGTAGCAGAGCACTTCCGTGGCGCTCTCCCCGATCTCCGCCGAGTCGTAGCGGAATCCGACCACCGCATTGGCGCCCATCGTCTCGGCGTGCTCGAGCAGATGGTTCAGGGCATCCTGCCGGGCCTGTTCGCACATCTGGGTGTAGGCGCCGATCTTGCCGCCGATCACGGACTTGAGGCCACCCATGATGCCCTGGGAGATGGTCGGTGACCGGACGACGATGCCGCGTACGACACCCTTGTATTCAACGATGTGGTGCCCTTCGATGTCGAAGGTCGTCGAAAGTGGCATTGACATTCGAATGCTCCTCTTTTGGTTCGGCGGGTGAATCCCTTCCGGTTGAGGGCTACGTTACCATTTGGATCCGGAGCGCATCATGACCTCGCGACGCGTCATCACTACCGTTTGTCCCGCCAAGCTCAACCTGCTGCTGGCCGTGGATCCGCCGCGCGAGGACGGAATGCACCCGATCGCATCGTGGATGGTGACCGTCGATCTGGTCGACGACCTCGAGGTGATCCGCCTCGAACCGGATCGCCTGTCGCGCTACGCCATCCTCTGGCACGACGATGCGCACCGCCGCAGCGACATCGACTGGTCGATCACCTCCGATCTCGCCGTCCGCGCCCATCTGGCCCTCGAGGAGCACGTCGGCCGCTCCCTGCCGGTGCAGATGAAGCTCGAGAAGCGGATCCCGGTGGGTGGCGGGCTCGGGGGTGGGTCCTCCAATGCGGCCGCCATGCTGCGCGCCGTCAACGAACTGCATGAACTCGGACTCGATGACACGACCCTCGCATCCATCGGGGCGACGCTCGGCAGCGATGTCCCCTTCCTCGTCCGCGGCGGCAGTGCCGTCGTGGCGGGGGTCGGCGAGACCGTGCACCGGCATGCAGACGTCCCCGGGTTCCACGCGGTGCTCGTGTTCCCCGACGTCGCCTGTCCGACCGGGGCCGTCTACGCAGCCTTCGACGAGGATCTTCCGGTCACGAGCCGAAGGTCCGAGGTCCTGTCGCTGGACGGTGCACACGTGCCCGATCCCGACGCACTCTTCAACGATCTGGCCGCCCCGGCCATGCGGGTGGCCCCCGACCTGGCCGCTCAGCACGAGCAGGTGGCCGCCGTCGCCGAGGGGCCCGTGCACGTCAGTGGCAGCGGATCCACCCTCTTCGTACCCTGTTCCGATGCGCTGCACGCCGGCCACCTGGCCGCCGCGCTGCAGGAACGACTTGCACTGCCCGCCGTCCCCGTGGCCGCCCGCGGAATCGATGAACCCATTCTGGAACAGATCCAATGACGACCTATCCCCTGCCCAACGACTTCGTACCCTCCGATCTCGACGCCCTCGACTGGGATCAGCTGCAGCCGCTCTACACGGCCCTCATCGAGCGGAAGCTCAACTGCGGCGGCTGCCTCGAGCAGTTGCTGCTGGATCGAAGCGAACTCGACGCCGCCGCGAGCGAAGCCCAGGCCGACGTGTACATCCGGATGACCTGCCACACCGACGACGAGGATGCCAAGAAGGCATACCTGCACTTCGTCGAGCATGTGGAACCGAAGCTCAAGGATGTCTCCTTCCAGCTCGACCGGCGGATCGTCCAGTGTCCGTTCGCCGACGACCTGGATCAGGAACGGTACGGAGTCTATCTCCGGAACCTCGACGCCGACGTCAAGCTGTTCCGCGAGGAAAACATTCCGTTGCAGACCGACGACACCAAGCTCGGACAGCAGTACGACGAGATCTGCGGTGCGATGTCCATCGAATTCGACGGCGAGGAATACACCATGCCGCAGATGGGTCGCTTCGTGCAGGAGAACGACCGCTCGGTTCGCGAGCGAGCGTGGACTTCCATCGTGGAGCGTCGCTACCGGGACCACGAGCCGATCGACGGCTTCTTCGATCGGATGGTCGCCATCCGGGACGAGGTCGCACGCAATGCGGATCACGAGAACTACATGGAGTACGCATTCGCGGCCATGCACCGCTTCGACTACACGCCGGCGGACTGCCAGTCCTTCCATCGGGCGGCCCGGGAGATCTGCGTGCCCATCCACCACGAACTCAACCGCGAGCGGGCCCGCCTGCTCGGGGTCGACGTCCTGCGTCCCTGGGATCTCGAAGTCGATGTGCACGGGCGTGATCCACTGCGTCCCTTCGAGGGGGCCGACGACCTCGTGGACCGGACCTCCAGGCTGTTCCACCGGATGGACGGTTCGCTTGGGGGCATGTTCGACACCATGCGGGGCGGCGACAGCCTCGATCTGGAATCGCGCAAGGGCAAGGCGCCCGGCGGCTACCAGTACAACCGGGATCGACGACGTGTTCCGTTCATCTTCATGAACGCCGCCGGACTGCAGCGGGATCTGGTGACGATGGTGCACGAAGCCGGCCACGCGTTCCATTCCATTCTCAGCAAGGACGATCCGCTGGTCGCCTACCGCCATGCACCCATCGAGTTCGCCGAAGTCGCCTCGATGAGCATGGAGCTGCTGGCGCATCCGTTCCTGGAGGAGTTCTACGACGAGGAGGCCGCCGACCGGGCGCGACGTGCGCATCTGGAGGACCTTGTCCGCACCCTCTCGTGGATCGCCCAGATCGACGCCTTCCAGCACTGGATCTACACCCACCCGGACCATACGTCGGAACAGCGCGACATCTACTGGCTGGAACTGGACGGACTCTACGGAGCGGACGTGTCCTGGGAGGGATTCGAGGCGCAGCGGGCCAAGGCCTGGCATCGCCAGCTGCATCTGTTCCGGGTGCCCTTCTACTACATCGAGTACGGCATCGCCCAGCTGGGCGCCCTGCAGCTCTGGATGCAGTACCGGCAGGATCGTGGCCAGGCCATCGAGAACTACCGACGGGCCATGACGCTGGGTGGCTCACGCCCGCTGCCGGAACTCTTCGAGGCGGCGGATCTCACCTTCGACTTCGGCCCCGACACCATGAAGCGTCTCATGGACGAAGTGCAGGGTGAACTGGCCACGCTTCCCGCCTGATGGCCCGACTGCCCCACGACAAGGTGAATCTCGACGACTACCGTCGGGCCGGGCACCGGGTGGTCGACTGGATCGCGGACTACCGCGGTCGGGCCGAGGATCTGCCGGTGATGGCTCAGGTGGAGCCCGGTTCGGTGTTCGATGCCCTGCCGGCCGAACCGCCCGAGGATCCGGAGACGATCGACGCCATCCTCGCCGACGTGGATTCCATCGTGGTCCCCGCCGTCTCCAACTGGCAGTCGCCGAACTGGTTCGCCTACTTCCCCGCCAATGCCGCGGAGGCGTCGCTGCTGGGCGACATGCTGTCCACCGGGTTGGGCGTGCAGGGAATGCTCTGGTCGACGAGTCCGGCCTGCACGGAGGTCGAGATGCGCATGCTCGACTGGACGGCCCGTGCCCTCGGACTGCCCGAGGCCTTTCGCTTCGATGTGGAGGGCCCCGGAGGCGGCGTGCTCCAGGACACCGCGAGCAGTGCGGCGCTGGCGTGCATGATCGCGGCACGAGATCGGGCGACGGCCGGACGCAGCGGGACGCACGGTCTCGACCAGTCGAGGGCCCCGCTGGTCGCCTACACCTCCAACCAGTCCCACTCGAGTCTCGAGAAGGCGGCGCGGTTGTGCGGCGTCGGCAGTGAGCACCTGCGGCTGATCGGGGTCGACGAGGACTTCGCGATGCATCCCGACGAGTTCGCATCGCGTCTGAAGACCGATCTCGATGCGGGTGCAAGGCCGTTCTTCGTGAACGTGACGCTCGGCACCACGGCGTCGGGGGGGTTCGATCCCCTGTCGGAGATCGGTGCGATCGCCCGGACGCACGATCTGTGGGTGCACGTCGATGCGGCGATGATGGGCACGGCGGCGCTGTGCGAGGAGTTCCGCGGGATGCACGCGGGCATCGAGCACGTCGACAGCTGGAACTTCAATCCGCACAAGTGGATGGGAGCGGCGTTCGATTGCAGTTGCCTGTGGCTGCGCGACACGGCGTCCCTGGTCTCGGCGATGAGCATCATGCCCGAATACCTCCGCAACCGTGCGACGGACAGCGGACAGGTGATCGACTACCGGGATTGGCAGATTCCGCTCGGACGACGATTCCGGGCCCTGAAGCTGTGGTTCCTCTACCGGGGCATCGGTCTGTCCGGTCTTCGGAGCATGGTCCGCACGCACGTCCGGCTCGCCACCGAATTGGAATCGTGGATTCGGGACGAGCCGCGGCTGGAAGTCGCCGCCCCCCGTTCGCTGAACATGGTGTGCTTCCGGCACGCCGCCGGCGACGATGCGACGCGGGCCCTGCTGCACACCCTCAACGATTCGGGGGCCATGAGTCTCACCCACTGCGAACTCGACGGACGGTTCGTGATCCGCTGCTGCATCGGCCAGTGGCGGACGACGACGGACCATGTCCGCGCCGCCTGGGACCGCATTCGCCGCACCGCCGAGACGGTCGTCTGATCAGCGGAGCGCCCGCTTCAGATCCCGCTCGCTGTTGCAGACCGACAGCAGCTTCTCCAGCTTGACGATGCTGAGCAGGGTGTTCAGCTGATCACCCACGTTGGCCAGGACGATCTTCATCTTCCGTGCGGTGGCTCGCTTGCGGAGGTCGAGCAGCATGCCGATGCCCATGCTCGAGATGAACGAGATCTCCTGCATGTCCAGCACCAGAAACGCGCAGACATCGTCCGCCGCCTCGATCGACTTCGCCGCCTCGGTGGTGATGATGAACGATTCCCGTTCGTTGATCGACGGTCCCCGCAGCCGGAGCGTCAGGCAACGCCCCTCGACCCGGGGGGTGACGAACATCGATTGTCCGGTGGAATCCGGCTGCATCAGGGCATTGTACCGGCGGGACGGGCGGGGTCAGCCGTGGCGCCGGCCGAGTTCGCGGAGCCACTCGAGATCCTGCCGCATCTGCGTCGAATTCTGGTACCGGGCATCCGGGTCCTTGGCCATGGCCATGCGGACGATGGTGGCGCATTCGGCGGGCAGGGCGGGGTCGACCGACAGCGGATCCGGGACGTCCTCCTCACGGTGGGCGTGGAGCAGATCGTGCAGCTTCGGTCGACCGGGGTACGGGGGCTGCGACACCAGCAGATGGTGGAAGGTTCCCCCGAGCGAGTAGAGATCGCTTCGATGATCGACCTCTCCCCGTCCGCACTGTTCGGGACTCATGTAGTGCGGCGTCCCCACGATCCGTCCGGCGCCGGCGACGTCGTCGGTGTTCGGCGCCAGGGCCAGACCGAAGTCGGTGAGCTTGCCCGCTCCCTCGGCCGTCAGCAGGATGTTGTCCGGCTTGATGTCGCGGTGGATCAGTCCACGCCGGTGCGCGGCGTCGAGGCCCTCGCACGCATCGATGATGATCTGGACCGCACGAATCCACGGCACCCGCTCGCTGTCGTCGATGAGTTTCCACGCGGTGCCGCCCTCCCCCTTCTCCATGACGAGGTAGAGGGACGATTCGTATTCACCAACGTCGTAGATGGTCACCGTATTGGGATGGTTGATCTGCCCCATGGTCCGCACCTCGTGCATGAAGCGGTCCCGGGCCATCGGATGCCTCGTCACGTCGATGTTCACCATCTTGATGGCGACGTCGCGGTCGATGAGATCGTCG
>CAJWBW010000060.1:0-7565 GCA_913020415.1 uncultured Phycisphaerae bacterium
TCTTCTTGGTTCTCCTACGATTTTCGCGTCGGTCCATCTTTTGTAAGCTAAATCCTGCTTATAGTCGAAAGCTATCTCTTCACCGGATAAATCTACTCCTTTTTCTTCATCTCGTCCACCGGAGACCGAGGTGCTGAAGTTCGCCTCGGATCCGGCTTCGTTGTTGACGACGAAGTACTGTCCGGCGAAGGAGCTGCTGACGGTCACGTTGCCGTTGCTGGGCATCTCCCAGTTGCCGTTGGCATCGGCGATCACGTTCTGTCCGTTGCTTCCGGAAACGAAGATGTGGGGCATGCCGTAGAACGACTCGGACTCGCAGATGTCGGCTCCGGAACCGTCCGTCGCCAGGGAGGTGGTCTGGCCGCTCACATCACCGACGCTCATGTTGCCGAGGGCCTGGGCCACCGAAGCGCAGTTCATTCCGCAGTTGAGGATGAGATTCTGCTGGTAGATCACCTCGCCGGTCTCGACACTGGTGAGAAGCAGCCACTTCTTGTAGGTGTCGTCGGCCTTGCTTCCGGCGGTGATTTCAAAGGACATGCACAGCACCGGATCCTCGGTGACCTGCTCGCCGCCCGCAAAGACCACGAGTGTGGGCTCCTCGGACAGGGTCACCTTTTCGCCGAGGAATCTGGAGCCGGCCTGCAGGGCCGAAACGCTGCTCACCGCGTCGTTTGCGATGGGCCCGGGGGTCCAGCCTTTCAGCGGCTTGAGGTCTGCCTTGATGTGGATGACCGGGTAGCCGGGCTCGTTCTTGACGAGCGTCATCAATCGGGTGTCATGCACGGGAATGCCGGAGACGGTCTGCTCGTAGTTGAAGAGCGTCAGTCCGTACGTGCCGGTCACTCGGTCGTACTGGAGAGGCACTTCCTCGATGGTCTCGATGGGCTGGATCTGATCCGGGGTGATTCCGTGCATGTCACCCCACTCGGCAACGTAGTTCCGCGCCGAATCGGAGGCCGTGCCACCGTGGGACATTCCGGGGGAGTACAGGGCTCGAATTCCACCGGCCTCGTTCTGCAGGATGACCGCCTTGGTGTTGGCTGCCTTGAACTGGTTGAAAGCCAGCGCGCTGTCGGTGTGCTTGCCGGACGTGGCTGCTTCAAGGCCGACGGTCAGAAATCCGGTGATGGTCATGCAGGCGGCAATGCCGACCTGATTGAGGATCAACTTGGTATTCATTGTGCAGGGAGCCCTTTAAATCTCGATTGGTGAATGCGCGAGCCCGAAGGGCCTTGTCTGAATCTAGATGAATCACGGGCGTTTGGCGGCCGAAATCATTGATTTTGAACCTATAAGTTGGATTTCTGCGGGCCATCCAATCGCTCAGGAATCGCTACCATGCGGCTTCCGTGCCATTCGATCCTGCAAATAACGCCTTCAACGCCTCCAATCAGCGCTTTCACGGCCTGCGTCTCTATGTGGTCAGTGGCCCGGACCTTCCGGTCCTCGAGATCGGCGAAGGCGGTGGCACCATCGGCAGGGCATCGGACTGCGAGATTCTCCTTCCCGCCCCCACCGTGTCCCGCCAGCACGCCCAGATCACCTACGCCGGTGATCACTGGCAGATCCGGGATCTCGGGGGAACCAACGGAACCTTTCTCAATACCATCCGGCTCGACGGGGGAGAGCCCTCCGTGCTCGCCGAAAGCGACCGCCTGCAGGTCGGACCCTGGATCCTCCAGGTCGGAACCATGGAGGCCACCACCGTGTCGCTTCCGACCCAGCGGGACGAAGCGGAGATCGAACGGCGGGTCCAGAAAATCGATCCCAACGAAGTCGCCGCCCTGGCCCGGCATCGACTTTCGCTCTTCATCGAATGCGCCGGGCGAATCAATCAGGCGGGGGATGAGGGCGAGCAGGCGGACGCCATTCTGTCATCCGCACTCGAAGGAACGGGATTCGGTCGCGCTGCGTTGCTGCGGTCGCTCTCGGACGGCGATCAGGTGGAGGTCCTCCATTTCAGGAATCGTGCCACGGGCCCCGATCAGTTCGAAACGTTCAGTCGTTCACTGATCAGTGCTGCGGCCGGGGGGGACATGGTCAGTCTGCTGTCCGATGCCCAGCCCGACTACGGGCAGAGCATCGCGGACCTCAACATCCACTCCGCCATGTGCTGTCCCATCATGGTCGACGACATGGTCGATTCGATCCTGTACCTCGATGCACGGGGAGCGGAAGCGGCGGTGCAGTCCGATGCGGCTGGATTCTGCCAGGCACTGGTCCGAATCGCAGGATTGGCGATCGCCAGCATGCGTCGTCGGGAGCTGCTCGATCGACAGCAGCGACTGGTCAACGATCTCGCCGCGGCCCGGGAAGCGCAGCAGTTCATCGTTCCGTCCATGGGCGGTCACATCGGGGCCTTCGACTATTCGGTCCTGTTCCGACCCGGTCGATATGCCTCCGGGGATCTCTTCGACGTGTTTCAGCTCCATTCCGGGAAGGTCGCCGTCTGCCTGGGGGATGTCAGTGGCAAGGGGATCGGAGCCGCCATCCTGATGGCGGCCTCCCAGTCCTATCTCCACGGGGCGATGCACCGTTTCGGCGATCCGGGAGAGGCAGTCAGTGCCCTGAATTCCTACATATCGGATCGATCTCCGATCAATCGCTTCATCTCCCTGTGGGTCGGGGTGTTCGATCCGGACGACGGGACGGTGACCTACGTCGACGCCGGGCACGGGCACTGGGTCCACTGCCATGCGGACGGTACCTGCACTTCTCCGGAGCGAGCGACCCATCAGCCGATCGGCATCGACGCGACGGCCCGCTTCTCGACCCATCAGCTCGTCTGCGGTCCCGGAGACCGGGTTCTCATCATGACCGACGGGGTCGTCGAGCAGCCGTCTCCGGCAGGAGAGCAGTTCGGAATGGAACGGGTTCACCGACTGCTCTCGACCCTTCGATCGCCCGAGGACGACGTGCATCGGCTGGTGGATTCGGTCCGGGAGTTTGCCCAGACCGATGATCTTGCCGACGACACCACCGTCGCTTCGATCGGACCGAGCGGGTGACGACTCGTTGAAACTGAGTCGCAATCTAAAACTGCCTCAGCCATCTACCCGATGATCAGTGGTATCATGTGCGTTGTACTGGAGGCATCGCATGGTGCGGCTTCTGCGTTTTTACCAGAGTTCGGTCGGCAAGAAGGTGGTTGTAGCCGTCACCGGCGCCATCATGTACGGCTTCATTATCGGCCACATGCTCGGCAACCTGAAGGCGTTCGCCGGGCCCACCGCCCTCGACCAGTACGCGGAGATGCTTCGGGAGATCGGGCAGGCATTCATCGGACACGGCACCTTCCTGTGGATCGCCAGAATCGTCCTGATCTTCGCCATCGTCCTCCACGTCGTCACCATCATCCAGCTCGTTCGTCGAAACCGCCGAGCCCAGCCGACCCGGCCGAGCATGCGGCGAAACAAGTCGACCCTCGCCGCCAAGTGGATGGCGATCAGCGGCACCCTGATTCTGGTGTTCGTGGTCATCCACCTCGCCCAGTTCACCTTTGGCTGGATCACGCCCCATGCGTCCGGCACGGCCGACTTCGAGGTCGGAAAGGTGTACAGCAACCTCTGGGGTGCATTCAACATCTGGTGGGTGGCAGGTTTCTACATCTTCATGATGCTGATGGTCTGCATGCATGTCTATCATGGTGCATGGAGCATGTTTCAGACATTGGGCCTGGATGCCCCGGATCGGAACAACATTCTCCGCGGATCCGCTGCGGCCACCGCCATCGTGCTCTTCATCGGATTTTCCGCAGTCCCGATCTGCATGGTCACGAATGCGATCGGTGCCCCTGATCAGGACGTTGCAAACGATGTCCAGGATCAGCCCAAACCACAGCAGTTGACGGTCGAAACGGGGGGAGATCACGAGGGATGAGCAGGTACGAATCACAGATCCCATCGGGTCCGCTCGAGGACAAGTGGGAGTCCCATCTGGACCACGTGAATCTCGTCGGCCCCCGCAACCGGCCCTCCTACGATCTCATCGTGGTTGGAACCGGTCTGGCCGGAGCCAGCGCCGCCTCATCCCTGGCCGCCCAAGGCTACCGGGTGCATGTCTTCATCTATCACGACACGCCCCGTCGAGCCCACTCCATCGCCGCCCAGGGCGGCATCAACGCCTGCAAGAACTACCGGGAAGATGGAGACAGCGTCTATCGCCTCTTCTACGACACCCAGAAGGGCGGCGACTTCCGCGCTCGCGAGGCCAATGTGTACCGCCTCGCCCAGAACTCGACGGCCATCATCGATCAGTGCGTCGCCCAGGGAGTCCCGTTCGCCCGTGAGTACGGAGGCATGCTCGCCAACCGTTCCTTCGGAGGCGTCCTCGTGGAGCGGACCTTCTACTGCCGCGGACAGACCGGACAGCAGCTGCTGCTCGGCGCCTACCAGGCGCTTCAGAAGGAGATCGATCAGGGACGGGTCATTCTTCACAGCCGATGCGAGATGCTCGATCTCGTGACCATCGACGGACGGGCCCGGGGAATCGTCTACCGGGACATGGTCAACGGAGAGATCAGGTCGATCGCGGGGGAAGCCGTCGTGCTGGCGACCGGCGGATACGGAGCGGCGTATTTCAACTCCACCAATGCGATCAATTCGAACGGTACCGCCATCTGGCGAGCGCACCGTCGAGGGGCGTCCTTTGCCAATCCCTCGTTCGTCCAGATCCATCCCACCTGCATTCCGGTGTCGGGCGACTACCAGAGCAAGCTCACGCTCATGAGCGAGTCGCTCCGAAACGACGGGCGGGTTTGGGTTCCCCGCGACAAGGCCGAAACACGGGCTCCCGGCGACATTCCCGACAGCGAGCGCTACTACTACCTGGAGGAGCGGTACCCGACCTTCGGCAATCTGGTTCCCCGTGATGTGGCCTCCAGGGCCGCCAAGGTGGTCTGCGACGACGGGTTCGGTGTCGGGCAATCCGGCTACTCGGTCTACCTCGACTTCCGCGATGCGATCAACCGGCAGGGGGAGCATGTCATCGCCGAGAAGTACGGGAACCTCTTCGACATGTACGAGGAGATCACGGGCGAATCCCCGTACGAGCAACCGTTCCGGATCTACCCCGCAGTGCACTACTGCATGGGCGGCCTGTGGGTCGACTACAACCTTCAGACCACGATTCCGGGGCTCTACGCGGTCGGTGAGGCCAATTTCTCCGACCACGGCGCAAACCGACTCGGCGCTTCCAGTCTCATGCAGTGCCTGGCGGACGGATACTTCATTCTCCCCCAGACCATCGGCGACGGCCTGCAGCCGCTCTTCCGCGACAAGGTCGACACGGACCATCCCGAGTTCGCCAAGATCGAGGCGGAAGTCAAGGATCGGATCAAGCGGGTCATGTCGATCGGAGGCGATTCCACTCCGCTTTCGATTCACAAGCGACTCGGCAAGCAGTTGTGGAACCATTGCGGCATGAGCCGGAACGAAACCGGACTGAAGGGAGCCATCAGCGAGATCGACCGGCTGAGCGACGAGTTCTGGAACAACCTCAAGATCACCGGTGACGCCGGCGACGTGAACCAGACCCTCGAGCGGGCGATGCGGGTCGCGGACTTCCTCGAGATCGGTTCGCTCATGTGCCACGATGCATTGAGCCGAGATGAAAGTTGCGGTTGTCACTTCCGCGAAGAGCATCAGACCGAGGATGGCGAAGTCGTCCGGAATGACGACGAATACGGTCACGTGGCGGCGTGGGAGTGGCAGGGCGAGGATTCCGAACACCTGCGGGCCACCGAACCACTCGCCTTCGAAGAGCTCAAGCCGGCCACACGGAGCTACAAGTGACACCAGCGGCCGCGAACAACTCGATGGACGTCACCGTTCGCGTCTGGCGGCAGGGCCGCGGGAAGCGGAAGGGAAAGTTCGTCGACTACCTGGCCGCCGACATCCCCATCGAGGCATCGTTCCTCGAGATGCTCGACATCCTCAACGAGACGCTGGTCGAGCAGGGGGAGGATCCCATTGCCTTCGAGAGCGACTGCAGGGAAGGGATCTGCGGTACCTGCGGAATCGTGGTGGACGGTCTTCCGCACGGCCCGGGCCGATGCACCACCTGCCAGCTGCAGATGAGGAATTTCGAGGACGGTGCCCGCATCGTGCTCGAACCCTTCAGTACCGGTGCCTTTCCCATCATCAAGGACCTGGTGGTCGATCGCTCCGGTCTCGACAACGTGATCCAGGCCGGTGGCTACATCACCGTTCATTCGGGCCCCAAGCCGGAGCCGAACTCGATTCCCATCGAACACGAGGTCATGGAGGATGCCCTCGATGCCTCCGCCTGCATCGGATGCGGGGCGTGCGTCGCCGCGTGCCCCAACGGTTCCGCCATGCTGTTCACCTCCGCCAAGGCCAATCATCTCGCTCTGCTGCCTCAGGGCCAGCCGGAGCGCTACGTGCGGGTTCGAAAGATGGTCGAAGCCATGGATGATCAGGAATTCGGTACCTGTCGCAACTACGCCGAATGCCAGGCGTCCTGCCCCAAGGGCATCTCCATCAAGTACATCGGTCGAATGAACTCGGATTTCATCAAGGCCGCCGTCCAGGGTGGAAACAGTCGCGGCGACATGCAGGCCACCTGAGCCCTTATTCAGACTCCGTTTGTCCGTCGACGATCCGGAATTCCAGGCGCTGTCCGTCGGTCCGATTCGGTCTCCGGTGGGTAAGCCTGGAATCACCCTGCCAGTGGTCCCCGACGAGTACGCCGCTGCGGCCGGTTTCGATGCAGACGCGGATGGTCTGGTACCCCGGCTTGGAGATCGACAGGGAGTTCGGGTTTCCTCCGGCCAGCTGGAGATCCACCCGGCCCCGAAGGTCCGTACGAACGGCCCAGTCCGACGGCTCGTTCACGACGACGAATCCCGGAATCCGGCCTGGTTGTCCAAGTGCCCCCGGTTGTGAATCGGGGTTGAACAGGGCATTCACGCCGCCGGTCACCACCGCATCCTCGATCGGGCGACCGGTTGCGACGTCCCGAACCTCGATGACGACGGCGATGGGTTCATACGTCGTGGACAGCGGGGCACAGGATGACAGGGTGAGAAGACCCCAGACGAGCAATGCGTTCCTCATGACCTCATCCTACCGGGTGTCGATCGACGTTGTCATGATCATTGAAGTGAGTTTCGGTACGGCCTCGCCGAATGAATGTCGACATTCGGTTTGCAGAAGTCCATTCATGAGTCAAGATCCCAGCACGAAGCCTCCGCCGATCATGGCGCGGGGCGATCTCAGATTGGTGTGCCCTGATCGGGTGGACGAGCGGGCCCCGGTGGCTCCCTACGCTCGACCCCCGATCAATCGATACGACGCCGTGTCTGGTTCAAGCGGACACGGCGTCGTTCATTTGGAACGGGAAGCGGTGGGGGTGGGATTCGAACCCACGATGACCCGGAGGCCATACCGGTTTTCAAGACCGGCGCGTTCAACCGCTCCGCCACCCCACCGGATGGTTCCGATCATGGTACTGGAGAGAGGCCAGCTACCCAATTGAAACGGCCCCGGAGAATCCGGGGCCGTCGGGAGATCGGAATCGTGGTCGGTTCAGCGTCGGCGACG
>CAJWBW010000061.1:0-7555 GCA_913020415.1 uncultured Phycisphaerae bacterium
GCTCCGTGGCGTGGGCGATTCCGGTGTTGAGAAGGACCCCGTCCACGCCGAGTTCCATGCCCAGCGTCACGTCGCTCGGAGTTCCGACTCCGGCGTCCACGATCAGCGGGTACGCAGGATCGCCTCCGTGCTCGGGATTCTTGAGAAGGTCCCGAATGATGGCGATGGCGGCGGGGTTCGCGATGCCCCGACCGGTGCCGATGGGACTTCCCGCCGGCATCACGCTGGCGGCCCCCGCATCACGAAGCCGGGTTGCCATGATCGGATCGTCCGAGCTGTAGCACAGCACGGTGAAGCCGTCCGCAACCAGTTCACGACAGGCCTCGAGTGTCCCCACCGGATCCGGAAGCAGCGTCGCCTTGTCTCCGAGGACCTCGAGCTTCACCCAGTCCTTGCCGGGATTGTCCAGTTGCGTGAGCAGTTCACGTCCCAGGCGTGCCACCCGCACCGCATCCTCGGCGCTGAAGCACCCCGCGGTGTTGGGAAGAATCGTGTACCGACCGAGATCGATGGCATCGAGCAGCGAGCGGCCTTCGGCGTCCAGCAGCCGTTCACGACGAACCGCTACGGTGATGGCATCCGCACCCGACGCGTCGAGGGCATCGCGCATGACGTCCCACGTCTCGTACTTGCCGGTGCCGACAATCAGCCTGCTCCGGAGCGAGAAGGGCCCCAGCTGCAGGGGTTCGATCGAGGTGTTGGAACATGTCGTGGTCATGGCGTATCCCCAGCCTGCAATGTCATCCCCCACCGACGAGGGTGACGATCTCGATGACATCTCCATCCGCCAACACGGTCGTCCCGTGATCGTCACGGGTGACCACGGCTCGGTTGATCTCCACGGCACACGGCCGATCGGCCAGCCCAAGCCGTTCCAGCAGCTCCCGAATCACCAGCGGCGACTCGAGCCGCATTGCTTCTCCGTTGACGGTGATGTCCATCCCGGCATTCTAGCAGGAGCCCGGATCAGAAGATCATGAACACCAGAACCATGACGATGAACACGGGGACCAGCACCGGCAGACTGTACTTGACGATGTACCCGATGAAACTCGGCATCCGCACGCCGGAATGCTCGGCGATCGCCTTGACCATGAAGTTCGGGCCGTTTCCGATGTAGGTCATCGCCCCCATGAACACGGATCCCAGGCTGATCGCGACCAGCAGGTCCACCGGAATCTGCCCCCCACCGCCCAGCTGCACCAGCTCCGTGCCTTCCGGAATCGTTCCGGTCTGGGCCAGATTGAAGAACACCAGATAGGTCGGGGCGTTGTCGAGCAAGCTCGAGAGGACGCCCGTCATCCAGAAGTACATCCAGGGCTGGTTGAGTTCGCTGGTGATCGCGGCCCCGTGTGCCTTGAGCACCTCGATGGGAACCTGCATGGCGATGAAGATGCCGATGAAGAGCGCCGCGACCTCGAGAATCGCGTGATAGTTGAAGTGGTTTCCCTCGCGGACCGACCTGCGGGTGAGGACCAGCGAAAGCCCCACGAGCACCAGCATCACGATCTCGCGGAAGAACTCGAACGGATACCAGCCGATCCCCGGCAGCGGATTGTCGGGATTCACGAAGGCCACGCACAGAATCACACACAGGAGCCAGAGAAGATTGAGGGAACCGCGGAGCCGCAGCGGCTGCACGTCGGTGACATCGAAGGCGGTGGCGGCCTCCGACTCGCGCCTGTACATGACCGTGTCCCACGCCCAGTAGATGGCCAGGAGGACGAGGTTGGTGGCCAGCCACTGCGGCCAGAGTCCCAGCGTCCAGAAGAACGGGACCCCGCTCAGATACCCGAGGAACAACGGAGGATCACCGATGGGAAGCAGAGCGCCGCCGATGTTGCTCACGAGGAAGATGAACATCACGATGGTGTGCACCTTGTGCTTCCGCTGCCGATTCGTGCGCAGAATCGGCCGGATCAGGAGCATGCTCGCACCCGTGGTCCCGATGAAGCTTGCGATGAGTGCGCCGACCGCGATGTAGGTCACGTTGGTGCGCGGGGTCGCCGGAAGATCGCCCACCAGCTGGATCCCGCCGCTGATCACGTACAGACTGAACAGCAGCACGATGAAGGGGATGTACTCGATGAGGATGGCATGATCCAGCACTCCACCGATCGAACCCGGCCCGTGCGTCAGCCAGTAGTAGACGATGGTCGCCAACCCCACCACCAACGCCATGAGATAGCGGCTGAGATTGCTCTCCCACCAGTGCTCTGTGGACTTCAACAGCGGCAGCACCGCGATCGAACCCAGAATGATGATGAACGGAATGATGCCCAGCCCCCACAGCGGTGGGGCCGTCGGTTCATGCGAGCCGTGGTCCTCGATCACCTCGAGGTCCGTCTCGTGGGCATGGTCCGTCTCCATGTGGTGCGCATCGTGGTGACCACCGTGGTGTTCGGCATGATGCCGGCCCCCGGCCACGTGCACAAGCAGCCAGCCGGCGATGATCAGGCTGGCCAGCCAGCAGAACACCTTGGCACCGGTGCGGGGCGCGGACGGAGCTCCATGATTGGCGGCGTGATCGCGCATGGCTAGGTACTCGATCGGCACAGTGGTGCCGTGGGGTTCAATGATCCACACGAGTCCCCAGCAATGAGGAGACCTCCCGAACCCGGGCGGCGACCGATTTCTCGTCCGGCCCCTCCAGATTCAACCGCAGCAGCGGTTCGGTGTTGCTGGCCCGAACGTTGCACCACCAGTCCGGAAGCACCACCGTCACCCCGTCCAGTTCGTCGACCTCCGCCTCGGGGTAGGCCGCCCGGAGACGCTCCATGGCCGCCGGCTTGTCGTCGACCTCGAAGTTGATCTCTCCCGACTGGACCCGGCTGCGGTGGGGTGCGATCAGTTCGCTGAGTGGACGACCCGACGCGACCAGTTCGCTGAGGACCAAGGCAAAGGCCATGGCCCCGGAATCCGCGTACCAGTTGTCACGGAAGTAGAAATGCCCCGAGAGTTCACCCCCGAACGGGCCCTGCTGCTCGGCGAGCACCTGCTTCATGAACACGTGCCCGACCCGGGAGCGGACCGGTACGCCTCCCGCCGCCCGCACTGCGTCCTGGACGCAGTGACTCGACCGCAGGTCGTAGACGATGGCGGCCCCGGGTTCACGCTCGAGAAACCCCCTGCACAACCAGGCCGTCAGCAGGTCGCATCCGATGATGCCTCCCCGTTCATCCACCACCATGCATCGGTCCGCATCGCCATCGAAGCAGATTCCGAGATCCGCGGACTCCGCCACGACGGCATCCCGCACCGGCTGGAGATTCGCCTCGACCAGGGGATTCGGCTCGTGGACGAACACTCCGGTGTCGTTCTCGAAGTTCAGGCGGACCATCTCGATGCCCTCCACCCCGTCGAACAACTTCGGCACCATCGTGCCCGCCATGCCGTTGGACGCATCGACGGCGACCCTGATGCGCCTGGTTCCGTCGCGAAACCCGGGATCGAGAAATCGAAACACGTGTTCGCGATAGGCGTCCCAGAGATCGATCTCCTCGCGAGCACCGACGGGATCGGACGGCTCGCCGACCGCGGCCTCCGCGAGTTCCCTGATTCGAAGCAGGCCGGTCGACTCGCCGATGGGCTTGGCGTGGGCCGAACACATCTTGAAACCGTTGTACTGAGCCGGATTGTGCGAGGCGGTGGTCTGGATGCCGCCATCGCAGTCGAGGTGGTTGACCGCGAATGCGATGAAGGGCGTGTCCACCAGGCCGACCTGCACCACGTCGCACCCACGGGTCCGCAGTCCCTCCTCAAGGGCGGCGACAAGCGACGGCGAGGACAACCGCATGTCGTGCCCCACCGCGATTCGCGGCGGAGCGGTTCGATCACCGACCTGCTCGCGGAAGAACGCACCGGCTCCCATGCCGATGCAGCGGGCGACGTCGACGCTCAGCGGATCGGGGTGGACGGCTCGTACGTCGTAGGCCTTGAATACGGATGCAAGCATGGTGGTTCTCCTGATGCCTGATCTTAGCAGCCGTCGTAGTGGAACCCGAGATCCTCCACCACCACACCCTCCGGGATCGCCTGCTGAAAGCGACGACCGTACCCCTTGGTCACGATCCTCGGATCGAGCACACTCACGATCCCCTCGTCTTCGGCGGATCGGATCAGACGACCGATGCCCTGCCGAAACCGGATCACCGCGCGGGGCAGCTGGTCCTCGCCGAACGGCGAACCGCCGCGGGCCTCGATGCGTTCGGTGCGGGCCTGCACGATGGGACGATCGGGCACCTCGAAGGGCAGGCGGGTGATGATCACATTGCGCAATCCCCGGCCCCGCACGTCCACCCCCTGCCAGAAACTGGTGGTTCCCAGGAGCACGGAACATTCGTCCCGCCGGAACTGCTCGATGATCCGTCCCGGTGGACCGTCCCGCCCCTGGACCAGAAGCGGCCCCACCGCGGACAGCGCATCCCCGGCGGCATCCGCGACGGCATGGAGCATTCGAAAGCTCGTGAAGAGCACGAAGGCCCCCCCGCGGGTGCGTTCGACGAGTTCGATGATTCGCTCGACCAGCGCATCGAGGTGTCCCGGCGACGACGGCAGGGGCATCGATCGATCGACGTAGACACGCATCTGCCGCCCGTACTGGAAGGGGCTGTGGACCTGCAAGGCGGGAGCCTCGTCGCATCCCAGACGACCACGAATGTGGTTGAAACCACTTCGCGACTCGTCCACCCCCTCCGTGGCGGCTTCACTGGTAGCCAGCGTGGCGGAGGTCATGATGATCGAGGTGCCCGATGAGAAGAGATGATCACGAAGCAGCGGCGCGACTTCGACCACCATGCAGCGAAGACTCGGGCGGGGCCCCCGAACCCGGCCTGCGGCATCACGGGTCTGCTCCGTTCCGTCGATCCAGTACACCGCGCCGGGAATGTCCTGGCCGAGCAGCCGATGCACACCCATCGCCAGATCCGCAGCCCGATCGGCGTACCCGGACAACTCGGCGACATCGGCTTCGTCACCGAGTCGGGACCGAAGCAGTTCGAGCCCCTTGGAGACCGCATCCATCGCAGGCGTCAGCGGATTGGACACGATCCCCGGTTGGGCGATCCGACCGTTGGATTGTCCGTACTTCCGGTGCCATCCCAACAGCGAGGAGAAGAACGCCTCGGATGCCGTCCGGGCGGCTTCGACCGACTGGATGCATTCGGCCACCAGGCCACCCACCACCTCGTGGCCGAGCAGGACGCCCAGCAGTCCCTTGCGCTGGCGCGGCTGCCACAGCCGGTTCAACAGATGCTCGACCCCCCGCTCGGACACGGTGAGCCCGAAGTGCTCCGACGCGACGTCCTCGATCGCGTGCGCTTCGTCGAAGATGACGTGGTCGTACCGCGGCAATAGGGATGCCCCGACGATCCGCAGAGCAAGATCCGAGAAGAACATTGCGTGGTTGCAGACCAGCAGATCCGCTCGCTCCATCTCCTTGCGGGCATTCTGGAAGAAGCAGACGTCGTAGGTGGGACATCGTCGCCCGAGACAGTTGCCGGAATCGCTCTGGGCGAGATCCCAGACCTCACGACGCTCCAGCACGGGAAGCGACGCCACGGTGCCGTCTTCCGTGGACCTGGCCCACTCCTCGATTGCCCGAAGAGAACGGCGGGCCGGCTCGCCGTCCAGGAGCGTCCGTTCCCGCTTCAGGGCCAGCTCGAGCCGGCGACGGCTCAGGTAGTTGCCCCGACCCTTGACGAGGGCCGGACGACACTGTCCGGGAAGCACGGAATTGAGAAAGGGGATGTCCCGATCCATCAACTGCTCCTGCAGCGTGATGGTATGGGTCACCACCACCACCCGCTCGTGGTGGGCAACCACCCGCTCGATGGCGGGCACGAGGTACGCGAAGGACTTGCCCAGCCCCGTACCGGCCTCGACCAGCATCTGCTGTCGATCCTCCATCGCACGACGGATCGATTCGGCCATCTCGATCTGCCCCGGCCGCGCCTCCCATCCCTCCAGGCGGGACGCGATGGGGCCCGCATCACCGAATACCTCGTCCGGTGCGAGACGCATCAGCCACGACCGCCGATGGGTTGCCGCTTGGGCTCTCCGGGACGACGGGGATAGTCGGGTGGCGTCCGATCGGTCTTTTCAATGACCACGATGGTGCCGGTGGGCGTCCGACGACGCTCGACGACCCGGCACTTGAGCACCCGCAAGGCCTCGGCCGCCACCTCGAGTTCGGCACCGGCACGCTCGCCCTTGATTGCCAACAGCACCCCACCCTCGACCAGCAATGGAATCGAAAGCTCCAGCAGGACGTTCATGGCTCCCACGGCCCGGGCGGTCACGACATCCCATCCGGCTCGATGCACGCACCCGGGCTCTCCGACGGTCTCCGCCCGCTCGTCCAGCACCACCACATTTTCGAGCCCGAGCCGGCGGGACGTGTCCTCGAGGAATGCGGCCTTCTTTCCGGTCGCCTCCAACAGCATGAATTCGATGTCGGGCATGGTCACGGCCAGCGGAATTCCCGGCAGGCCGCCACCACTGCCGAGATCCAGTACACGCTGCGCTCCCACCGAACGGATCAGCGGCAACAGACTCAGGCTGTCGAGCAGATGACGGTTCCACGCTTCCTGCGGATCGCGCACCGCGGTCAGGTTCACATGCTCGTTGGCTTCGTAGAGCAGCTCGAGATACCGGGAGAGCTGCTCCAACTCCCCCGGCTCCAGCTCGAGATGCTGCGCCTGCAGGGCACGGTGAAAATCGCTGGGAACGTCAAACACGGGTCAACGCTCCGCACTCGAGAACTGGAAGGGCTCGCGCCAGACCGTCCGCTGTGGTGAACGGGCGATGCACAGCAGCAGACCAATCATGATCCAGTTGACGACCAGACTGGACCCGCCGTAGCTGACGAAGGGCAGCGTCATGCCCGTGATGGGAAACAAGCCGAGGCACATGCCGGAGTTGATCAGCATCTGGGCCATGACCATGGTCGAGATGCCGACGGCGACCAGCCGACCGAAGGGGTCGGTACTCCGCACGGCCACCCACAGCCCACCCAGCAGGAGGGTGAGGTAGGCACCCCACGTGGCGATCGCACCCCACACGCCCCAGCGGGCGCAGATGACGGTGAAGATCATGTCGTTGTGCCGTTCGGGAAGATGGTTGTACCGCAGCAGCATCGATGCATGGTCCGTCTCGTGCCCCTCCATTCCTCCGGCTCCGATCAGGGTCATCGATCTCGCGCCCTGATAGCCGATGTCGTTCTCGTACCGCGCATCCCCCTGCACCTGGGCCACCAGGGCCATGATCCGGGCACGCTGGTGCGGGCGAAGCATCGGAAGCATCGCCGATGCAAGAACCAATCCGACCAGCATGATCTTGAACAGATCCACGTAGCGGGCCCCCGCTGCAATCAGCATCGCCATCAACGTCGGCAGGAAGAGCAGTGCCGTTCCGAGATCGGGCTCCATCAGAATCAGCCCCATGGGAACCAGGGCGATCAGGAGGGTCGGCAGGAGACCACGGAAGCTGCGGTGCGTCCTCCGGAATCGAAGCGAGGCGGCCAGCACCAGCATGAACACGATCTTGGCGAGTTCCG
>CAJWBW010000062.1:0-7462 GCA_913020415.1 uncultured Phycisphaerae bacterium
CCTTGAATGAATCGAGGGCCTGCTCGCGATTCCAGCAGCTCGGCAGGACCTGACCCTGCTCGAGATGTTCGCTGGTCGCCACCGCGTCGCCGCAGATGAGTACGGTCTGCTGCGGAAGGGGGAGCAGGAGTCCGCAGGAACCGGGTGAGATGCCCGGAAGCGGAAAGAGATCGATTCCCTCCGCAAGCTGATCCGGTGCGACCTGGGTCCGCTCCACGAGTTCCCGTTCCGACCGGATCAATCCCTGCCGTTCACGATCGTCGTGTGAATCCGCACCGGACTGCTCCCCGTCCAGGAACTCCTCCATCGCTTCGCGTTCGGCCTCGGAGATCCACCAGTCGGCATGCTCGAGGGCGGTCAGCGAGCGCCGGTGATCCGGATAGAAACTCGTCATGAACACATCGGTGATGTCCGCCAACCGCAACGACGCCCGTTCATCAAGCCTGACTTCCAGTACCTGCGGCGGCAACGACGGATTGACGAGGATGCGTCGACCGTCGACGTCGAGCAGCGAGGTCGTCGCGTGACCGGATCGAACGACACCCTCTTCGCCGCGAAGCGGGTGGGCGGGGAGGGTACCGATGGAGATGATGCGGTGAGTACAGGGCATGGAGCACAAGCATACGTGGGTTCAGGCCTGCCGTGAGCCGGTTGGGCCTACACTATGGATATGCGAATGAATCGAATGTGCCTCCTGCTCCTGCTCGCCTCCCCAGTCCTGCAGCCGCCGCTCGTCGCGAGCGCACAGGTCGCACCCACCACTCTGGACGGGAGTCAGGCGAAAAGCTACGAGGAGAGCGTGCACTGGGCACGGCGGCAGGCATTGACGCTGCTGGTGACGCAGAACACCCATCCCATCGTCAAGCAGGTGGTGCTGGTCCCCAATGCCGCGACGTTCATCGACGAACTCTCTCGATGGAGCAAGAACGCGAAGTGGCCGATTCTGTACGAGGACGACTTCTACGCACCGATGTTCATCCGCGCCTACCGGCCGGATGCGGTCTTCCGACGTCCGTCGGTCGGGAGACTGCCCGCGGACCTGGAGGACCGCCGCACCCTGCTCGACCGGACGGTGGCGAACTCGTGGCGGCTGGACAACACCTTCGGCGTCTCGTACCGGGAGGTCCTTGACGAACGTGGATTCCAACCGATGGGCGCAGTGGTGACGTCCCTGCAGGATCCGGCGTGGGTCGGCGGCATCGCATTGGCCGCCGCACGCGGCCTCGACATCTTCTACATCGACGATGACCTCGGTGCACCCGGCGACATCCTGTCCGACGAACGGACCCGCGCGTTCATGAACCGGATCGAGGCCATGGTCAAGCAGTCCGGCACGGCGTACGTCGACGTCGGAGACCGGTTCGACTTCCTGACCATCTGCCGAACCATGGCCGCACGAACCGACGTGAACATCGGAGGTGATTTGCCGGACCGTCTTCCCCGCGAGATCCTCAACGGCCCCCGAGCGATCACCGATGTGATCGGCAGACACCTGGATGGACGACGCTGGGCCTTCACCGGCTGGATCCAGGGCGGACAACGAGCCTCGCTGTACGCGGCGATGTGCAGCTTCTTCCTCTCCCGCACCTCGGTGTGGATGGGAGACTCGTACCAGCATGAAGAGGGACGCGATGCCTACCAGATGAAGCGGACCGCCTTCATGTTCGAACAACACCAGTACGAGGTCGAACTGCACGAGGATCTGTCACGGGCGTCGTTTCTGGACGCGACGTCGGCGGGCATTGATGCGGACCAGATCTACATGAACTCGGGCGGCAACGCGGACTTCTTCGATCTCGGAGCGGATCGCTGCTCGCCGTACGACGTTCCGATCCTCGATCGCCCCGCCTTCCTCTATCTGATCCACAGCTGGTCGATGAAGAAGCCGGATGATCACAACACGATCGGTGGCCGATGGTTGAAGAACGGGGTCTACGCCGCCTACGCCTCCTCGCATGAACCGCTGCTGAGCGCCTTTCGTCCCCCCTTCGAGGTGGCCAGACGAATCATCAGCATGGTCCCGCTCGGACCGTCGGTCCGTCTCTGGGAGGGTGAAGCCCCGCTGGCCGTCTCCTGGCGGGTGAACCTGTTCGGTGATCCCATGATGCTCAGCGGCGGCGCCAAGGATTCCGTTCGACCCCTCGCACCGATCAACGGGGGGTCCGCGGAACTGCTCAACGAAATCGCCAAGGAATCGATGGAGCAGGCGCTGGACGCACCGTCCGACGCCGCATTCGCCAAGACACTTCGGCTGTTCATCCTGATCAATCTCGACGGGCTGGCCAGGGATCTCTGGGCCCGTGCCGTCAAGGACGGCGCCGGCGGTCCTCAGACCGCCCGAATCGCACTCGGTCCGCTGTTTCGCGGGGGGGACCAGAACTCCTTCCTTCGGGCCTGGAACGTGTGCTTCACCGGCCCCGATGCGCCGAAGTCGACGCAGCGGGAACGGGACATGTTGTGGTCGCTGGTCGGACCGACCCTCGCCCAGCAGTCCGATCCGGGCACCGTCGATCTGATGGAACGGTCGATTCGCGACCGCTACCCGGCCGGCGACATGAAACAACTCGCCCCGGCGCTGCAACGGACGAAGGGTCGCCAGGCGGTCCGCGACACTCTTCGCCGGGTGCGGTCCACCGCGGTCAATCGTCGCGAGAAGAAGGCGATCGATCAGTTGCTCGAACAATACGACTGAAAATGACGAGGCGGCATCGCCGCCTGGCCATGCCGCCTCACCCCCGCAAGAAGTTGTCTGTGGTGCTCAGTCGCCGACGGCCAGCATCCAGGAGGGGTCGGGATCGGTGCTGACCACGTACCAGACGTGGAGCTCCATACCCAGACTGTCTCCGGAGGCGAGCAGCAGCGGATCGTACGACTCGGCTGGCGTCGAGCAATGGTCCATCGAAGCCAGTGAAACGTGGGTCGGCTTGGTGGAATGCGACGTGCAGCCCGAAAGCAGGCCGAGTGCGAGGCATCCGAGTGCGATTGTGTTCATCCGTGCGTTCATGGTTCGATCCTCTTGCGGGGTGGTGACAGCGGGCTTCACCGGAGGTGAAGGTCTTTTCTGGACTTCGTCCTGATGTGGGGGCGACTTCAGCGGAGGGTGGGACTTCGTGGGTATTTGTTGTCCCGTGTGCAGCAAAGACAATCTGGAGGAGTCGCATACCTTTCAATCAGACTGAAAAAGAGCCCAGAAATGGTGCGAGAGTCCGATATCGCGGATTCGATCCATCCGGAACCTCGATGTACCCTAGGATCCACGCTTCACCATCTGATCGAGTGACGGGGATCCGGACATGAAAACCCACCTCCAACGATTGGCTTGCCTGTTCGCTGTCGCGATCACCGCCGCATCCGCAGTGGCCGAGGCGGGACCGGACCCCGATATCGACGGATTGCCCTACGAGGTGTCCACGTTCTCCATCCAATGGCGATGGGACCATCCGGATCTTCCGGAAGAGGCCTCGATGCTCACGACGCCGATCGCACTGGGCCGAACCCCGGAGGGATGGATACGACCCACTGCGGGCTCCGACAACCGCATGGTCACCCTGGAGGAGCTCAATGCACAGGGCGTCGCCACCTACTACTCCTCCGCACTGGCGACGATCTCCACGACCCTGAGCGCACGGCTGATCGACGACGGACTGATGGGAGTGTTCGTGACCTTCGATCCGGAGCAGATCTCGGACAAGCCCCAGACCCAGGGACAGGATCTTCGGCCCGACGGTGATCGGAACCTCACCATCGACATCGCCGTGGGACGAGTCCAGGAACTGCGGACGCTGGCCTCCGGAGATCGCATTCCGGACGAGGATCGCGTCAACCATCCGCTGCATCGTCACATCATCGACAATGCGCCGCTCAAGGGAGCGGACGAACGCGGGGATGGGGACCTTCTTCGGCGGCAGGACCTCGAGGACTACTTCCTCTACCTGAGCCGACACCCGGGACGCAACGTCGAGGCCTCCGTCGGTGCGGCATCGCAGCCCGGCGGCGTCGGACTCGATTTCATGGTGTGGGAATCGAAGCCCCTGTCGCTCTTCATGGAATTCTCCAACACCGGAACCCAGCAGGAGGGGTACTTCAGGCAGCGCTACGGCCTGTTCACCTCCCAGCTCACCGGAAACGACGACACCTTCTCGCTCGAATACCTCACGTCGGACTTCAGCTCGTCCAATGCGGTCTTCGCCGAGTACACGGCCAAGATCCCGGGGACCGATCGGATGCGTTGGTCCATCGGGGGGGACTGGAGCGAGTTCTTTGCCGACGAGTTCGGGGTCCTCGACGACGCATTCACCGGCAACTCGTGGTCGATCAACGGGAGCGTGACTGCAAACATCGCGCAGAACGGCGCGTTCTTCCTCGATCTGGTCGGAGGACTCCGACTCCAGCATCTGGAGGTCACCAACAATCTCTTCCTGACCCGGGGTGAAGCGGACTTCGTGATTCCCTACCTCATGCTCCAGGCGGATCACCTCGGAGACTGGTCGAACTTCAGTGGCTCGCTGGGCATCGAGTTCAATCTCTCGGGACACGACGAACGGACCCTGCTCGAACTCGGATCGCGGCTCGATACCGCGAATCGGTGGGCCCGCATGAACTGGAGCGCCGTGCAGTACTTCTTCCTCGAACCGCTTCTGAACCCCGCGGGGTTCGCGGATCCGAACACACCCGAAACCTCGACCCTGGCTCACGAGATCATGCTCTTCTTCAGTGGACAGTATTCGTTCGGAAGCCGGTTGCTGCCGCAGTTCCAGCAGGTGATCGGCGGCATGTATTCGGTTCGCGGGTACCCGCAGTCCGTGGCCGCCGGCGATTCATCGATCGTCGCCAAGGCCGAGTACCGGTATCACATTCCCCGCGCCTTCGCCGTCAATCCCGAACCCATCGAACTCTTCGGTGGCCAGTTCCGGGCGGCACCCCAGCACGTGTACGGACGCACCGACTGGGATCTCATCCTGTGTGGATTCCTCGACTACGGAATGGTCATGCCCGCCGACCCGCTGTTCTTCGAGAACAACGAGACCCTGATCGGTGCCGGGGTCGGCCTCGAGTTCCTGTTCCGGACCAACTTCCGCTTCCGTCTTGATTGGGGATTCCCGTTGCGCGATCTGCCCTCCGCCGGTGTGGAAGCTGGTGACGAACGGGTCTACGCCAGCGGAACCGTCACGTTCTGAATTTCGGGCAATCGTGCGGCATGCATGGTTTGCGCGGCCTGCAGGAGTTATCAGACTCCAATTCAGGCCAAATGCAGCGCGCTGGATCGAGGCTCGTGATATCTTGAAACGTCGGAATTCGACCGGTCGGCCGCGCAGCGGAGACGGTCGAGATGCACCCCCGATGGGAAAGGAAGCACGATGAAGAGATTGGTCTCCGCAGTACGTCGGTGCGCTCGCAAGATCGTCCGGGACGCTTCCATCGTTTCGGGACTCCTGTTGTGCATGATCACCGCCTCCGCGGATGCGAACCCCACGGGTGGTCAGGTGACCCACGGGACCGCGTCCATCAACTACGGACAGAACATGACGGTGAACATCGGTTCATCGAATGTCATCATCAACTGGGAAACGTTCGGCATCGCAGCCGGCGAACGTCTCGACTTCCTCAACATGGCCTCCTCCTGGCGGGTGCTCAACCGGGTCAACGGCAACGCCACTTCGTTCCTGAACGGAATCATGACCGCCAACGGTCAGATCTACATCATCAACCGGAATGGCATCACCTTCGGTGCGAACTCCGTGATGAATGCCGGCCGGCTGTACGCCGCCACCGGGAATATGTCCGACACGAACTTCCTGGACGGCGTCGATCGGTTCACCAGTCTCTCCGGCACGAATCGAATCGAGATTCTGGCCGGTGCTTCCTTCAACGCGGACGAACTCCACTTCATCGGGGGCTACGCCAACCGGGCCATCCATGTGCGAGAGGGAGCCGTGGTCGAGGCACCGATCATCTCCATGGCCACGGGTGAAAACGAGGTGATGATCAGCCGGCTCGGCGACCGGATCCATCTGCGCATCGACAATCAGGACATGGATGCGGCAAATCCCGTCGGGGGAATCAACGATCCCAGCACCACGGGACTGGTTTCCATCCTCAACGAGGGAACGATCACCACCGGAGGAACGATCGGTGGACAAATCACCCTCAACGCCGGAGATCTCTGCGGAATCGGCATCCTGAACTCCCATACCGCCAGAATCGAGGGCGACGGCGGCTCGATCGAACTCGCCGCCGCCGGTGGATCGATCTACAACCAGGCCGGATCCCGCATCAGAGCCAACACCGTCGGCTCGGCGACCGGCTCGATCACCATCGGAGCCGATGCCGTCGTGATCAACGGCACCGTCGCCGCGGACGAGAACCAGTTCGGAGCCGATGCCGCGGGCACCATCGACATCAACGGTGTCTGCAACACGTTCTTCGGATCATCCGCCAATCTGTCGGCGGACTCGTCGAACGGAGATGCCGGCAGCATCGATGTCGACACCTCCTTCGGAACGACCTACTTCCATCCGGGTTCATCGGTCACCGCCATCGCATCCTCGCTGTTCGGAAATCGAGGCGGAAGCATCTCGGTCTCGGGTGAGCGTCTGTACTACCGGGCAACCACCAAGGTCGGTGGCCGAAACGGAGACGGCTCCCTGACCGCCACGGTGCGAGGAGGCAACTTCGATGCACGGAGCACCTCGACGGGCTATGCCCTGAGCGATCTCGAGGCGGCGGACATGTCGTCCGCGTCCTTCTCGGATCTGCTGGTGGGAGCCATCAACTGCGAATCCCAGATCGGCACCCAGATCCTCGATCCACTCGACGGTGATCTCACGCTCGAAGCGACCGACGGTGTCCTGCGCATCCGGAACGGATTCGGCCTGAATGGCGGTGGCGACCGTCATGATGCAACGCTCCGGGCGGGGCGGGACATCGATTTCATGAGTGCCATCACCGGTGTGCAGGACCTTTTCGTCGTCGCCGGAGCCAACGGCAACGGATCGATCAACATCGGATCGAGCCTGATCGACATCAAGGGCGACGCCGTCTTCACCGCCGCCGACCGCATCAATCTCTCGCCGACGGCACCGGTCATCAACATCTGGACCGACGGATCGCAGACCTACAACGGCGATCTCGTCGCCGATGCGACCTCGCAGCTGATCTCGTGGCAGAACGGCGACATCGAGGTCAACGGCGACCTGTCGCTGGACGGATCACCGCTGGTGATGGTTCGCACCGCCGACGGCGACATCCGCATGAACGGCAGGATCGGCACCACCAGCTCCGGCCAGGGCGGATTCGTGGCCCTCGCGGGCGACGGCGACGTCGACATCAACGGCGACATCACCGGTCTGCAGGACCTGTCGCTGATCGCCGGCAGCACCGGCGACGGTTCGATCAACATCCGGTCGGGCCTGATCGACATCAAGGGCGACGCCGTCTTCACCGCCGCCGACCGCATCAATCT
>CAJWBW010000063.1:0-7455 GCA_913020415.1 uncultured Phycisphaerae bacterium
TTCCACCAATCGTCGTTTCCACCTTCGATGGTGCCCAGTTCATAAGCCTTCCGGAGCATCGTGGAGACGATGTACACCATCGAATGGTCCGCGGACTGGCGGGTGTGCGGATCGCGCTTGGCGGGATCCCCGATGATTCCGAAGGCCGGCTGGTAGGCGGTGATGGTGATTCCGGTGAGGGCATCCGGTTCCGCCAGGATCTCGGGATGCTTCATGAGCAGATCGACCAGTCCCTGGAGGGCTCCGGCCGACTGGTGCTCGTACAGACCCAGCTTGAAGTGCATGCCCATCACGGCGAAGTCGTCGCCGCTGTGGCTCAGAACCAGATCGAAGGGGCTGTCTCCGTTGGTGGGTTCGAACTGACGCCAGATCGCCTCCGGATTCCGGAAGATGTCGGCGGGACCGATGAATCCGTGCATCGATCGGAGCATCGACAACAGGGCGACCTCGGTGCTGATTGCGGCGGAGGCTCCCTTGGAGTCGCTCAGCTGGTGACCGGCCCGGATCGCCCGCCACGGGATGTAGTGGGCCACGGACATGCCGATGGCGGATTCGATCTGCTCCGGCGTCGCACCGAGCATCGCGCCGTACACGGCGGCCGATGCGATGGCCCCGTGGACCACGTGATCGATCCGGTACGACTTCAGGGAGAACACCTCCGCGAGTCGACCCCGGATCTCGTCCAGACAGACCATGCCCCGCAGTGCGGCGGCACCGTCGAGACCCGCCACCTGGGCGGCGGCGATGGGGACCGCGTAGAAGTCGTTGTGACCGAACTCGCCCGCGGTGTGACCCAGTTCCGGGTTGAACCCGAAGTTCGTCCCGTTGCTGTCCCATTCCCGGACGGCCGAGGCGTTGGCGGCGACGGCCTTCTCGGGCTTCACACGCCGGGTGGAACCGAAGCAGCAGGCGCCGGCATCGTCCGCGTAGCGGAGCGCCTCGTCACGCAGCACGGTGGGCGCGTTGGTGCCGCACGCCAGGGCCGACAGTCCGCAGAGCACGCTGTCGGTGAAGAACATCGTGGTCCGGTGCAGCACGGCATCGGACGGGGTTCCCATGCCGTTGCGCATGAAGTCGCAGGCGAACCGGCCGATGCCGAGCGCCTGGTTGGAGTCGCGGGAGAGTGAGAGTGCGGTATCGATGTCGGTTGTCGTCATGGTGTCTCGTGGGGTTGGTCGGTCAGGAATCGATGAATCGCTGGACGTGTCCGACCTCGTCCGGTGATCCCATGATGACCACGGACCGCTGGTGCAGGCTCGTGGGGTCCACTTCGAGAATTCGTCCGTGATCGCCGATCGCCCGGCCGCCGGCCTCCTCGATGATCATGGCCATCGGATTGGCCTCGTACATGAGACGGAGCTTTCCATCCGGATGGGCGGCGGTGGGTGGATACATGAAGAGTCCACCCTTGAGCAGGGTGCGATGCACGTCGGCCACCATCGATCCGATGTATCGGCTGGTGTAGCCGGACTCGTGCGCCCAGGCCAGGTACTCGCGGTACGGCTCCGGGAACCGGTTGCAGTTCGCCTCGTTGACGGAGTAGATCGGACTGGACTGGGGAATCTGCAGCCTGGACTTGACCAGGACGAAGGCGCCGATGGACTGGTCGAGCACGAACATGTTCACCCCGTTTCCGGTGGTCAGCACGAACACGGTCGAAGAGCCGAAGAGCACGTATCCGGCGGCGACCTGTCTCGCTCCGTGGTGGAGGATGGCGTCGACCCCCTTGGCGGCGTGACCGTCCTCGAGACGGAGCACACTGAAGATCGTTCCCACGCCGACCGAGAAGTCGATGTTCGAGGATCCGTCGAGCGGATCGAAGAGCACCGCGTAGCGGCCACCTTCGGCGTGGGTCCGCAGAACGGTCGGTTCCTCATCCTCTTCCGAGACGAGCACTCCGATGTTGGCTCGTGATCCAAGGCAGGCCTTGATGATGTCGTTGGCGATCACGTCCAGCTTCTGCTGGGTCTCGCCCTGGGGATTCGTCTCTCCCAGATCACCCAGGACGTCGTCGATCCGGGCCCGACGGACCTTGTTCGCGATGGTCTTGGTGGCCAGGGCGATGGCCGACAGGATCCAGGTGAACTCCCCGGTCGCTTCCGGGTGCGTCTGCTCCTCGGCGAGGATGTGACTCTGCAGGGACTGCAGGTTGTCGTCGTTCCATTCGTTGGCTGCGGGGTCTGGCATGGGGGGGCCGATCGGGGTGGGGGCCGGGTTTTCCTCGACGGTCGGTTCGGATAGGATTTCCGGTCCTTTGGAGAAGGATTGATTGTAACGAAGTACCCCCTGACGACCCCCGAGAGAGTGGAGCTGGTCCCATGAACCGATCCGTGATCCTGTCCGCGAAACGAACTCCCATCGGCCGATTCTTCGGCGGCCTTTCCCGGGTCAAGAGCCCTCAATTGGGCGCCTGGGCCGTCGAGGCGGCATTGGAGGCGGCCCCCGGCTCCGCTTCGTCCGTCGACGAATGCATCATGGGATGCGTCCTGCAGGCGGGACTCGGTCAGAATCCGGCTCGCCAGGCGGGCCTCAAGGCCGGCCTGCCTTCGACGTTGAGCGCCCAGACCGTCAACAAGGTCTGCGGCAGCGGCCTGCAGGCCGTCATGCTCGCCGATCAGTCCATCCGTGCCGGGGACAACCAGCTCGTGGTCGCCGGTGGGTTCGAGAACATGACCGCGAGTCCCCACTTTGCCCATGTCCGAAGTGGTGTGAAGTTCGGTGATACCTCCATGCAGGATCACATGGCATTCGACGGCCTCACCTGCGCCTTCGAGGAATGGGGGATGGGATTCGCCGCCGAGCACATCGCCGCCAAGCACGGCATCAGTCGCGAGGAACTCGATCGCTACTCGGCCCAGTCGCACCAGCGGGCGGCGGCGGCCACCGAATCGGGTTGGTTCAATGACGAGATCGTGCCGCTCGAGGCTTCCCGGATCAAGCAGAGAGCCGACGTGACGGCGGACGAGGGCATTCGTGCCGATACCACGGCGGATGGTCTCGCCAAGCTTCGCCCTTCGTTTACGAAGGACGGCGTGGTCACGGCGGGAAACGCCTCGCAGATCAGTGATGGTGCCGCAGCCCTGGTGATCGCCTCCGAGGAGAAGGCGTCCGAACTCGGTTGCACGCCCCTGGCGACGATCATCGCCTCCGGAACCGCGGGCGTGGATCCCAAGGAGATCTTCGATGCCCCCGCCAAGGGCATCAAGGCCCTGCTGGACTCCCAGGGACTGGGGGTCGACGACATCGATCTCTTCGAAGTCAACGAAGCCTTCGCGGCCCAGGTCCTGGCCAACATCGGTGAACTGGGTATCTCCGAGGACAAGCTGAACATCTGCGGCGGCGGCATGGCTCTCGGGCATCCCATCGGAGCTTCCGGGGCACGTGTTCTCACCACCCTCGTCCACCAGATGCGACGGACGGACGCCAGGCGTGGTGTCGTGAGCCTCTGCCTCGGCGGCGGCAACGCGGTGTCCATGCTCGTCGAGCGTTCCTGACCCGTCGGTCTCGATGCGCCTTCGATTTCCACGGCTCCTGCACATCATCGGCCCGGGTCTGCTCGTGGCCGCGACCGGGGTGGGAGCGGGCGATCTCGCTTCCGCCGGATTCGCGGGATCCAGACTCGGTCTCGTGGTGCTGTGGGCCGTCGTGGTCGGCGCGGCCATGAAGTACGTGCTCAACGAAGGGTTGGCCCGATGGCAGCTCGTCACGGACACCACGCTGCTCGAAGGCGTGTCCGATCACATCGGACGCTGGGCGATCCTGCTGTTCCTCATCTACCTGCTTCCCTTCGCATTCGTGGTCGGCGGGGCGCTCATCACCGCGACCGGCGTGGCGACGCACGCGATCGTCGGATGGCCGGCGGATCCGGACACGGCCACACTCCTCTGGGGCGGCATCGGCAGCGCGGCGGCAACCCTGCTCGTGTTCCTCGGCAGCTTCACGCTCTTCGAGCGGGTGATGGCGTGCGGGATCGTGATCATGTTCGTCACGGTCTGCCTGACCGCCCTGCTGCTCGGTCCGGACTGGGCTTCGGCGGCCCGGGGACTGATCCCGGGTCATCCCGGCGACGGTGAATCGCTGGACTGGACCGTGGCGCTCGTCGGAGGTGTCGGGGGTACGGTGACGGTGCTGTGCTACGGATACTGGATGCGACAGGCCGGACGCAGTGGCACCGGTTTCATTCCGACCTGCCGGATCGATCTGCTGGTCGCATACGCGTTCACCGCCCTCTTCGGCATCGCGATGCTGATGATCGCCAGCGGGATCGAAGTCGATGGTCGGGGCACCGGGCTGCTGGTCGCCCTGTCCGGGCAGCTGCACACGGCCCTGGGACCCGTCGGTGCGGTGCTCTTCCTGATCGGAGCGTGGGCGGCCATCGTCAGCAGCCTGCTTGGAGTCTGGCAGTCGATTCCCCTCCTCTTCACGGATGCCGTCCGTTCGCTGTGGGGTCTTCCGCACGTCTCCGCCGAACAACTCGGATCCACCCGGATCCACCGGGTGTTCCTCCTGCTGCTGGCAACCGTACCGATGCTGCAGGTGGGGATCGGATTTGCGGCGGTCCAGAAGGCGTACGCGGTGCTGGGCGCGTTCTTCCTGCCCATACTCGCCGTCGTCCTTCTGGTGCTCAACGGTCGAAGTGCGTATGTGGGCGCACGGAAGAACAGCCCGTGGACCGTCGCGCTCCTGATCTGTGTCCTGGCCTTCTTCGCCTGGGTGGCGATGGAGAAGGTCGGCGTGGTGTGATCACGATTCGATCCGCGGCTCCGTGGATGCCGAATACTCCGCGGATCCGAATCCGAGGATGCAGAAGAAGAGCGGCGTCAGGAACACCAGTCCGAGGGCCGTCCCGATTCCACGTCCGAATCGTTCCGAAATTCCGATCAGGATGAGGATCGCGATGATCACGTTCACGAACGGAATGAAGTAGAGCAGTCCCCACCACATGGGCTTGCCGGCCAACTTCGACAGAAAGAACAGGTTCACGACGGGAATCAGGCCGAGTATGCCGGGAATCCCGCCCTTCTCGAACATTCTCCAGATGCCGATGAGAAGGACGACCAGGAGGATCACGTAGAGAATGAGGGGCAGGATGATGAAGCCCGAAAATCCTCCGGAGTCCATTCCGGGCATGTCCTGGAGGTTCGTGGCGATGTCGACGCCCTGCGTGTCGTTCAGCTGGTTGGTTTGCATGGCTGCTCCTTTTCGATGTTCTATTCGCCGATGTCCTCGGCCCAGAGATCCGGCTTCTCCTTCTGGAGACGCTGCATCAGCTCGATGCACCTCGGATCATCCAGTACGACAAGCTCGATTCCGTTGGTCCGCATCCAGTCCTCGGCGCCCATGAACGTTTCGTGTTCACCGACGATCACGCGTGGTATCCGGTACAGCACGGCCGCGCCGCTGCACATGGGGCACGGGCTGAGGGTCGACACCATCGTGCATCGGGACCAGTCGCGACGCCGTCCGGCATTGCGAATGCAGGACATTTCGGCGTGCAGGATCGGATCACCGGACTGGACCCGTTCGTTGTGACCACGTGCGACGATGTCTCCCCGCTCGTCGACGAGCACCGCGCCGATGGGGATGCCGCCCTCGCTCCACGACTTCTCCGCCTGCTCGAGGGCAGCCGTCATCCAGTCGTGAAACCGATCGGGACCGTCGGGAAGCGTCATTCGCCCTTGGTTTCGGTGTCGACCTGCGCCGAGGCATCGGCCGGAAGCGAGTGTTCGACGGCCGCGATGTCCGTTTCGTGGAAACGCCATCGCCGGTGTCCGACCACCTCCCACTGCTGGAACGGTTTCGACTTGAGATTGACCGTGTAGAGGATCGGTTCACCACGGTCACGGGGAACGGAGAGGTCGACATCCGCGTCGAATCCCCGGACCCGGACCGATCGGATCGCGATGGCCGGCTGTCCGTCTGCGGCACGGCGACTGCCTTCGATCTTCTTCTCGATCTTCAGGTAGGTCCCTTCGGAACTTTCACGCGGAAGCGTGAACGCGAGGGGATCCTCCGAAACGGTTCCGGTTTCCATCCCACGTCCCCATTCGAGGGCCGTCACCATGATGGTGGGGACCGGTTCGAACGACGTGTGGGTCAGCCCCGAGGTCTTCTCGACGGGTGGGTAGCTTGAGTACGGTGCGCATCCTGCGACAAGTGCGCACGCGACGGGAACGATGATCCAGCGCATGGCTCGGCCTCCTGGTGGTGAAACCAGTGTACCAGTGCGACGCAGGTGTTGTTCAGCGTGCGGGAGACGATTCCCACCGGGTGGCGAGACCGTGCTCGATGCCCAGCAGATCGAGCAGTCGACCCACCATGAAGTCGACCATCTCTTCGATGGAACCGGGTCGCATGTAGAACCCCGGCGACAGCGGTGCGATCACCGCACCGGCCTGGAGCAGTCGTTCCATGTTCATCAACTCGATCCGGCCCAGGGGGGTCTCGCGGTGGGCAATCACCAGTCTGCGACCCTCCTTGAGGGTCACGGACGCGGCCCGGTGCACGAGGCTGTTCGTCATCCCGGCGGCCAGGGCTCCCATCGTGTTGCTGGAACAGGGCACGATCACCATTCCGTCGTGGAGGAATGATCCGGAGGCGATGTTGGCTCCCATGTCGTTGTCGTTGTGGACCGTGACCAGGTGGGCCCCGTCGGGTCCGGCCAGGGCTTCCGCGTCGCACTTCTTGATGTCCGCTTCGTCGAAGAGCAGGCGGCGACCGAGCGCCGAGACCGAGACATGGGCTTCGATGCCGCATTCGGTCAGCATCCGGATCAGTCTCAGGGCGTACGGTGCTCCCGATGCTCCGGTGATTCCAACGACGATCTTTCCGTGCTTCATGGTCGGCTCCCGCACGATCAGGCGGCGGGCTTCCCTTCCTCGAGCCGTTGGGTGACCGAACCCGGGTCCGGCTCCCGCAGCAGGACGAGGTCGCCCATCTCGAGGCCCTCCTCGATCTCCACGTAGAGTTCGGACGAGTTGCCGACCACCACCGGATGCTGCTTGTACCCGCTTCCTTCGCGCAGCCACACGAAGGGCTGCATGTTCTCACGACCGACGGCGTGCACCGGAACGTACAGCACATCCTCGACCCGATCGATGAAGATCCGTCCACGGCACCGCATGGAAGGCTTGAGACCGAGTCCGTCCTCTCCGTGCAGCTGGACCGTCACCGTGTAGTCCCGGCGGTTCGGATCCCTCCATCCACCGTCCTGGGCGAGCACACCCACCTGGAGCACCTCGCCGTCGAGCACGGTATCGGGTGTGGCGTCGGGGACGACGGTGACCCGCTGTCCGGGTTGGATGTATCCGCTCAACGCCTCGTTGACCGAGAGTTCGGCCGCCATGTTGGTGTTGTCGGGAAGAATGAAGAGCAGTTCGTTGCGGCTGACCTTGGTGCCGACCCGCATCGGCTTGTCCTCCCGCCATTCCTCGACACTCGACCCGTAGACCACCA
>CAJWBW010000064.1:0-7247 GCA_913020415.1 uncultured Phycisphaerae bacterium
GCCTTCTTCGAGAAGATTCCGTTGACGTCGTCGATCATCAGTCCGAGGATTTCGCCCCGTTCTCCGGCATCGGGAAGCACGATCAGGGTCTGTTCGTTGGTGAAGAACGGTTCGTCCTCGCCCTTTCGGGTGCAGACGGCGCGTCCCAGCAGGCGGTCGGCGGGTTGGAAGTCGCTCTCGAGCGTTTCGCCCTTGCCGTTGCGGAGGCACTGCCGCTCGATCTCCTCGTCGATGTGCTCGGTCTCGACCTCCAATACCGGACGGATGATCTCGATTCCACCGAAGTCGGGAAGTTCGAACTCCGGCACCACGTCCATCTCGACCGTGAAGGAGAAGTCGTTGCCTGATTCGACCTGGGGCACGGAGTCCTCGGTCGGTTCGGGTTGCTGGAGCATCTCGAGGTTGTTGGACTCGATCGCCTCCCGGAGGCCGTCGCGCACCAGTTCGTTGCGCGTCTCTTCGCGGACCGCGTCGCCGAATCGCTTCTCGATGACCGCCTTGGGGATCTTTCCCTTGCGGAAGCCCGGGATGTCCACGCTGTTGCCGATGGTCGACATCTGGTTGGAGAGCTGGGCGTTCACCACGGCGCTGGGGACCGTGACGGTGATTCGCTTGCGGGCGGGGCCCGCATCTTCAACGACGATCTGGTACTGGCTTGACTCGCTCATGACGTTCTCCGGAGCAGGGGACAGATCGGCCATGGTAGCCGATCCGGAAGGCTCAGGCGCCCCTGGGGAGACCGCCGGAGAGTTCCTGGATGGTCTGCAGGGCCGCCTGCACGGGGGCATCGGACTCGCCCATGCGTCTCACGATGGCCGAGCCCACGATGGCGGCGTCGGCCACGGAGGCGACCCGGGAGACGTGTTCCGGGCTGCTGACCCCGAACCCCACGGCGATGGGAAGCTGGGTTCGTTCCCGAATTCGGCTCACGTGGGGAGTGATCTCAGGCAGTTCGCTGCGGACGCCGGTCAGCCCCGCCCGGGCAAGCAGGTAGATGAACCCGCGGCATCTGGGGATGATCGCATCCAGCCGTTCGTCGGTGGTCGACGGTGCCACCAGAAGGCTGAAGGACAGATCGTGCTGATCGACCACCGGCAGAAGATCGTCGACGCGATCCAGATCCAGATCCGGGACGATGAGTCCGTCGAAACCGGCATCGGCGGCCCGGGTGATGAACGCATCGCCACCGGAGCGTTCCACGATGGAGTGACTGACCATGGCCACCAGGCCCTGGTGAATCTGGCCCCGGATGCGGGACACCATGTCGAGAATCCGTTCGGGTCGAATCCCCCGTGACAGTGCTTCGTGCATCGACGCGGCGATGACCGGTCCGTCGGCGATGGGGTCGGAGAACGGTATGCCCAGTTCGACGATGTCGGCCCATGCGGGTTCGAGTCCGAGGAGGATCGCCTCGGTGGTCTCCAGGTCCGGATAGCCGGCCGTGAGGAAGGGCATCAACGCTCCACGGCCCGAGGACCTCGAAGCGGTCAGGATGTCTCCGATCCGTCCCATCGTCATTTGGTTCCTTCGGGGCCGCCGTGCTCGATGTACTTGTCGTGAATCGCCTGGGTGAGGTCGACTCCAGTGATGTTGGCCAGCGTGGCCAGCCAGGCCAGAACATCTGCGAACTCCTCCGCGAGATTCTCCTGCTTTCCGTCGCCGCGGGCCTGCTTCGCCAGTGCTTCGGCGAGCTCTCCGAACTCCTCGGCGAACCACAGGAAGGTGGGGGCCACCCCTCGAGCGGCATCGGTGTCGTGGTACCGGTCCCGGATGAGGCTCTGGAACTCAGCAATCGTCATTTTTTGATCATTCATCACTCCATGGTACCAGTCGGCCCGTGACCGGAAATTACTTGTCTGGGGATTGCCTGCTGCCTATGTTGTTGCACCACCCATACCCCCCCTTAAGGAAGGAAATCCATGCTGCTTGTCGAAACCGTCGTACTCGCGACTTCGATGTCCATCGCCGCTCAGCCCACCGTGGTCGAGATCGCGGCGGGAAACGATCAGTTCTCCACCCTCGTGACCGCCGTGAAGGCGGCCGGCCTGGCCGAGGCACTGTCCGCGGACGGTCCCTACACGGTCTTCGCACCCACGAACGACGCCTTTGCGAGACTCGACGGTGAGGTCGTCGAGTATCTGCTGAGTGATGCCGGGCGTTCCGATCTCGGGCGCATCCTGCTGCATCACGTCGTTCCGGGAAAGCTCGAGGCCGGCACGCTGGTCGGACGTGATGAAGTCACCACCCTGGCCGACACCACCCTCGCGCTCGAGGTGGCCCGCGACCGCCTGCTGGTGGGTGAGGCTGTCGTGCAGACGGCGGACATCAGCGGTTCGAACGGCGTCATTCACGTCATTGACCGCGTGCTGCTGCCGCCGGTGCAGCAGTCGCCGCTGGAATCGCTTCTGGTGAACGCCATCGAGCGGGGTGCTCCGCTCTTCAACAACAACAACCCCGAAGCATGTGCCGCCGTGTACGCCACCGCACTCGAGGCGGTTGCGGCCGTCGGTGACTTCGGACTCGACGCTCCCGCACGGGCGACGCTTTCGGAACGGCTCAAGGAGATCGCCATGGACCGGGACGTCACCGAACGCGCCTGGGCCTACCGTCGCATCATGGATGCCATGCTCAGCGGTCAGATGCAGATGGACAGTCGAGCCCGTCCGACGAGCAGTGGCTCGGGTCGGATGCTGTACGACTTCGAGGATCCGGGCAGCGTGCGAAACTTCGGAGTGGTCGTGGACGGAGTCATGGGCGGTCTTTCCACCGGCCGCATTCGTGCCGGCGAGGGCACCCTGGTCTTCGACGGAGAGACCTCCCTCCGGAACAACGGGGGGTTCTCCTCCATGCGGGCGCCGCTTCCCAGCGGAAGCTGTGACGGGGCCGATTCACTCCGAGTCCGCTTCAAGGGGGATGGTCGCACCTGGATCATCGGCACCCGGGGCTCGCGGAACATGCGAGGTGATTCCTACTGGACCCGCTTCGACACCGTCGACGGCCAGTGGATGGACGTGGTGGTGCCGATCGACGAGATGGTCCGCACCAGCTTCGGCCAGCCGCTCCGGGGCCGGATCACGCCCGATCAGGTCCGAGGCATCGAGTTCTACATCTACGACAAGAAGGCCGGTCCGTTTCGGCTGGAGATCGACACCATCGAGGCGGTCTCCGGGGACAGCATCGGCAACGAGGTCTGAGGACGCGGCTTGCCAGCCCTACGGGGTGTGGTATCCTGTGCGAATCGGGCCATTGGCGCAGTTGGCTAGCGCGCTTGTATGACACACAAGAGGTCACTGGTTCAAGTCCAGTATGGCCCACTACCGAACTTCGAACCCCGCCCGGCGGGGTTTCGTTGTTTCCACATGCGGTGTTCTCTTCGGGAAGGGCGTGCTAGCAGACGCCGCCGTCCGACTTCTGGCGTTGGAGATTCGACCACCGCATGTCGAAGAGGTGGAAATCGGACTGGTTGACGTCGTCGCTCCATTGCATGCCGCTCCAGCTTCCCGACGAGCAGCCGCCCAGGCCGGCGAGCAGCGGCATGCCGAGGAGGGCCTTCGCAATGGTCTGTCTTCGTGGACGTGTCATTCGCATGCTCCCCAACCGCTGATGACGGCGAGCAGATCGCTTACGTCGTAGGGCACACCCCAATCGCCGATCACCGTCAGCAGGTCCGTGATGCCCACGTCGCCGTCGCCGTTCACGTCGCCTTCGCAGTCGACGGGGCAGTCGTCGTCGATGCTGTTGGTGCCGTCGAGGTCCATGGGGCCCTCGATCTGCCCGGTCGTGCCCGCATTCGAGCACACCGTGCTGCCAGTGAGGATGGCCATGGTCGGTCCGCTGCTGGCGACCGCGCTGCCCGCCAGGCCGGCGACGTTGTTGCGGATGGTGCACCCGTCGATGGTCGTCGTTCCGAAGGTCCGATTGCAGATCGCTCCGCCCGAGCCGGCCGTCGTGTTTCCGTCGAACAGGCAGGATGCCATGACGACGTCGCCGGACCAGCGTTCGCAGCAGGCATCGCCTTCGTTGAAAACCGCACCGCCGTCATCGGTGGCGACGTTGCCCTCGAAGACGCATTCGACCAGCGACGGACTGCTGCGCAGGTTCGCGAAGCCGCCCCCGAGGGCGGCGGTGTTGCCGGAGAAGGTGCAGCGGAGGAAGGACGGGTGATCGGGCTGGCCGGTCTCCCAGCAGGCGTAGCCACCGCCCCAGTCGGCGGAGTTGTCGATGAAGCGGCAGTCGACGAAGACCGGAGCCCCGTTGAGGTTGTAGACGCCGCCTCCGATCCCGGTCGTCTCGTTGCCCACGAAGGTGCAGTTTCTCATCGTCGGGCGGGCGTGGAACATGGTGACCGCGGCCCAGTCGCCGCCGGCGACGCCGGTGAACACCAGGTGTTCGACGATGGTGTCGTTCCCCTCGCCGAAGAAGGCCATGATGTTGTCGCCGAGCCCGAGGCTGTCGATCGTCGTGGCGGGCAGGCCGTCGGGGGCGGTTGCGCCCCGGATCGTGATCGCCTTCTGCTGGAGGCTGAGGTCGTGCTCGTGGTACGTACCGGCGGCGATCTCGATGACGTCTCCATCGCTGGCGGCTTCGATGGCCGCCTGGATGGACGGGAAGTCGCCGGGGACGTCGATGGTGACGGCGGGAGCATTTCCCGACGCGATCAGGAGTGCAGATGTCAGTGCGGTCGTACGCATCGGTTCGGCATTCAGTCTATCCCGTCTCTTCAGTCGCAGTCGCCCCAGTCCTGGATGACTCCCAGAAGGTCCGAGACGCTGTAGAGTTCGCCCCAGCCGGCGATGACGGTCAGCAGATCCTCGACGTTCACCTTCCGGTCGCCGGTGAGGTCCGACGCGCAGATCGACTGGTTGTCAAGGTACAGGTTCGGGACCCGCACGGCCCGGTATCCGGGGCGCAGGCCAGGGCAGTTCTGGGTCTGCACCATGGAGAGGGACCAGACCTGGGTTCCGGAGGTGTCCACTTCGTACACCCCGGTGAGATGCGTCGCGGTGACCAGGGTGTTGCCGTTGGCAAGTCGCTGCGCGCTGCCCGTGGACGGGCAGTAGATCGGTGTCTGCCATGCCCAGGCGATCTCCGCCTGCTCCAGGGGAAGATCGCCCAGCGCCAGTTCGACGGCGAAGGACATCGATCCACTGCCAGCCGGTTCGCCGCCTCTGCGATTGCCGTTGTCGAACAGGAGCATGTTGCCGTTTTCGAGGATGGTCGGGAAGTGCTGGTAGGAGAACAGGTCGTCCCCGGCGTCGACGTCGCCCGACGGCATGTCCATCCCCAGGTTGTAGACGATGTCGCCGGTGTCGTAGTCGATCCTGGTCACGCGGCTGAGGTGACGGACCGAAATGTAGATGCTGTTGTCCGACTCGACGTATCGGGCGTCATTCACGTGCGTCCAGTCGTTCCAGTGGTTGTTCTGGAACACGTCGTAGTCGTCGGTGTCGAAGTGGTCGAACGTCGACCACGACCAGACGATCTCGTTGGTGGCGGGATCCATCTCCACGATTCGATCTCCCCGCCATGATCGGGTCGCGCCGTCCTGGGTCACGTCGCGGTATTCGTTGGTCACCATCAGCACGTTCCCCGACGGCATCATGGAGGCGGAATGATGGACGGTCAGCAAATCGTCGTCGGGCGACGCCCAGAGGATGTCGCCGTCGAGCGACAGGATCCAGGCCCGTCCGCCGCCGACATAGAGCAGTCTGCCGCCGTCGATCACCTTGCAGTCCGAGAGTCTGGTGGGCGTTTCGGTGTGCAGCACCAGCGTGCCGTCCGTGTCGTATCCCACGACAGCCGAGCAGTAGTTGAATATGGTGATGCCGGGTTCGGCCGAGTTGCCGTTTTGTTGAACCTCGACTTCGAGCTGGAAGTCGAGGGGTACGTTCTTGATGGCAAAGCTTCTCGTATCGCTCCAGAGGCCGGATCCGTCGGGAAGGACCGGTCGGTACCGCCAGCGGTAGTTGAATCCGAACTCGAGTCCGTCGGTGATCAAGAGCCGGCTGTCCGTGGTGGTCGTGCTGACCAGCGGATCGGAGAAGGGGTCCACGGTCGCGATGCCCAACTGTATCTCGTAGGCGGACGCGGAATCGATGTCGTCCCACTCCAGACGCAGTTGGGTCCGGCTGAGGATCGATCCGTCGCCGGGCTCATCCGCGGGGGCGGAGGCTCCGAACAGCAGGACAGCGCACACGCAAGGGGCGAGGACACATGGCTTGGAGGTCATCTTGTTCTTCTCTCCCGGAAACGCGTTCGTGCAGGCCTCGGTTAATGTGAGAGGCCGATTCCAAGACAGTAGCCCAATCCGGTGTGGATTCCAGAAAAAACCGTCGTCCCGGACCATTGAATCCCCACGACTGCGACCCCGGAAGTGCCGGTAGCATGTCAATCGTCCCCTGGGAATTTCTCTCCGTGTATTGCGTTGCGACCTTCTACAAATTCGTTCAACTTCCGGACTACGCCTCGCTGCGGGACCGGGTGGCGGAGTGCTGTGGGGAGCATGGGACCGTCGGCACCATCCTGCTCGCCCGTGAGGGGATCAACGCCACCATTGCGGGGGACCGGGAATCGGTGCTCGGCGTGCTGGACTTTATCCGTTCCGACGCACGTCTCGCGGATCTGACCTGGAAGGAGTCGACCGCCGTTGATCCGCCGTTCATCCGGATGCGGGTCCGCCTGAAGAAGGAAATCGTCACCATGGGCGTTCCCGCGGTGGATCCGTCGAACTTGGCGGGCACCTACGTGAAGCCGGAGGATTGGAACGAGCTCATCGCCGATCCCGAGGTCGTGGTGATCGACACCCGGAACGACTACGAGGTCGAACTGGGGACGTTCGAGGGGGCGATCGATCCCGACATCGAGTCGTTCGGCCAACTGCCCGAATGGCTCGATCGGCACGTGGATCCCGCGAAGAAGCCGAAGGTCGCGATGTTCTGCACCGGCGGCATCCGATGCGAGAAGTCCACTGCGTACCTGAGGCAAGCCGGCATCGAGGAGGTCTTTCATCTCGAAGGCGGCATTCTGAAGTACCTGGAACAGGTTCCGGAGCAGCGCAGCCTGTGGAACGGCGAGTGCTTTGTCTTCGATGAGCGGGTGTCGGTCGGCCATGGCCTGGAGGAAGGCGACTACGAATTGTGTCGTGGCTGCCGGCGACCGGTCAGTCCGCAGGATCGTGAATCGGAACTCTTCGTCGAGGGTGTGTCGTGTCCCTTCTGCCATGCACGGACCACGGCGAGTCAGAAGGC
>CAJWBW010000065.1:0-7242 GCA_913020415.1 uncultured Phycisphaerae bacterium
CAGTCTCGCGAGCTCCTCGCCATTGGCTTCGACGGCGTCGGCGAGCCGATGCATCCATCGTCCTCGCTCCGCCCCGGTGCAACCGGACCAGGAAGGATGGGCGGCATTCGCCGCCTGCCAGGCCAGATCGACATCATCCGAATCACTCGATGCGATCCGGCCGAGCAGCGCCGCCGTGGCCGGCTCGATGTTGTCCAGCCATCGGCCGTTGACCGGTGGTCGCTGCTCGCCGTCGATGGTGTTCAGCACATCCTTCATGTCAGTTGGCCGCAAGCCGCCCGCCGTCGACGGGCAGATTGACGCCGCTGACGTAGGCGGCGGCGGGGGAGGCCAGGAATGCGCACACCGATCCGATTTCCGATGGGTCGGCGAAGCGGCCGGCGGGAATCGTCGACCGCCAGGCATCGGCCACGGCCTCCGCGGTCGTGCCCTCCCGCTGCGCCCGACCCTCCATGAGTGATCCCAGCCGGTCGGTACCGACGTACCCGGGAAGGATGTTGTTGACCGTGATGCCATCGGGCCCGAGTTCCGAGGCGAGAATCCGCATCCAGTTGCCGATGGCCCCCCGCACGACGTTCGAGACCCCCAGCCCGCTGATGGGCATGATCACGGAAGTCGAGACGATGTTGATGATTCGTCCGTACCCCTCGGAACGCATCCCGGGAACGACCGCCTGCGCCAGGGCCTGGGACCCGAGCACATGGGGAGTCAGCCCGGCCAGAAACTCCTCCGGCGTCGCCTCGATCGCCGGTCCGGCCTTGGGACCGCCGCTGTTGTTCACCAGCACGTGCAGGGGACCGAACCGCTGCACATGCTCCGAGACGAGACGCCCCGCTTCGGTCCAGTCGGAGAGATCCGCCACCAGGGCATGATGATCCCCATCCCCGAGCGTCGACCGGACGGACTCCAGGCTGGAGGCCTTTCGCGCCAGCACGGTCACGGATGCGCCGGCGGCGGCGAGCGCCACGGCGCAGGCACGTCCGATTCCCTGCGAAGCCCCGCAGACCAGGGCACGACGACCGGCGAGCGACATGTTCATCTGTTTCTCCATGAGAGGGGTCCGGGAGGTGTAGACTACATCATTCCATGGCCACTTCGCCCCACACCACCCGCCACGGCACCGCCGCCCGACTCGCCCAGTTCGGCGAGAGCGTCTTCTCCGAGATCTCCCGTCTGGCCGCCCGGCACAACGCCGTGAACCTGGGCCAGGGCTTCCCGGACTTCGACGGCCCGGAGTTCGTGAAGGATGCCGCCATCCGGGCGATCCGGGACGGCCACAACCAGTACGCCCCGATGACGGGCATCCCGGCACTGCGGGAAACCATCGCCGGTCGATTCCATGCGGAGACCGGACTCTCCATCGATCCCGACCAGTGGGTGACCGTCACCTGTGGATGCACGGAGGCGATTGCCGCCACCCTCGTGGGTCTGACGAATCCCGGGGACGAGGTCATCGTCCTCGAGCCGTTCTACGACTCCTACCCGGCCTGCCTGGCCATGACGGATGCGATCCCGCGATTCCTTCCGATTCGCCCCCCCGATTTCCGTCTCGATGTCGATGCCCTGCGGGCCATGGTCAACGAGCGCACGCGGTTCATCATGGTCAACACCCCGCACAATCCGTGCGGGAAGGTGTTCTCGCGCGACGAGCTGGACTCGATCGCAGACATCGCCATCGAGCATGACCTCATCGTCGTCATGGATGAGGTCTACGACCGCCTGGTCTTCGAGGGTGAACACATCTACATGGCATCAAGACCGGGCATGGCCGAACGCACCATCAGTCTCCGGTCGCTGGGCAAGACCTTCTCGCTCACCGGATGGAAGATCGGATGGGCCGTTGCGCCGCCGCACCTGACCGCCGGCATCCGCTCCGCGCACCAGTTCTTCACCTTTGCCGTCGGCACCCCGTTCCAGCATGCCACCATCGCGGCCCTGGAGGCGCCCCAGTCGTACTTCGACACCTTCACGTCGGAGTACCGGGCCAGGCGGGACCTTCTCTGCACCGCCCTGGCCGACGTGGGATTCGACGTCTACACCCCGGCGGGAACCTACTTCGTGCTGGCCGATCACACCCGATTCGGGTTTGCCGACGACGTCCAGTTCTGCCGACATCTGGCCAGCGAGGTGGGGGTCGCCGCCATCCCACCCAGCGCCTTCTACCACGATCCGGCCGAGGGGCGTGATCTGGTGCGATTCGCCTTCTGCAAGTCGACCCCGGTCCTGGAGGCCGCAATCGACCGCCTGCAGGCCCTCAGGGGTTGATGAGCCCCCTTGGCAGGCCGTCGTGGATCGCTACAATGATCGATTCACACGCTCCGGCCCAAGTGCGATCACCCGCCCCGGAGGCAAACGACCCAGGAGGTCACCCGTGTACGCCATCGTTGAAGACAGTGGTTCCCAGATCAAGGTCCAGACCGGAGACGTGATCGACGTCGACCGTCGTGAGCTGGCCGACGGAGCCAAGACCATCACGTTCGATCGTGTCCTTGCCCTGAAGTCCGGTGACGGACCGGCCACCCTCGGCACGCCGTACATCGACGGCGCATCCGTGACGGCCGAGATCATCGAGGAACGCCTCGACGTCAAGATCGACGTGATCAAGTTCAAGCGTCGCAAGGGATACAAGCGGAAGAGGGGACATCGCCAGAAGATGCTCCGCGTCCGCATCGGTGAACTGGGCGGCAAGAAGAAGACCGCCAAGAAGTCCACCAGCAAGAAGAAGACGACCAAGAAGACCGACACGGAGTGATCCGTCAGTCGAGCCGTACGAACATCGTCCTGCCGAATGCATCGGTGACGAGCTGTGCCGTGGCATCACGCACCAGTCCGGCCAGCCTCTGATCGCACTCGCCGTTGAATGTTCCGGCCAGTTCGGCGGGGGACAGCAGATCGACGAAGCCGTCGGTCGCTTCCGCCAACTGGAGCGTGACCCCCTCGACGTCGAGAATCATCGAAGCGCTTTCCGGGGTGCCCAGCGGGTATCCGAAGCCACCGCCTTCGTACACGCCGTATTCGCCATTGGAGATCAGGATGTACCGGACCGAGAGGTTCGTGGCCTCGAAGTCGATCGGGGTGTAGCCGGGACGGGGCGTCCACAGCAGTTCGATGTGCAGGATCTGTCCGGTCTCGACCGAGCCGCTGGTGAGGTCGGCGAGCGGCACATCGGTCAGCCAGATCGAACCCTCCACGTACGGATCCGTCGAGCAGACCGCGAGGTCGAAGTTCGATGCGAGGTGCACCGGATTGGCCGAGACCGATTCGACCCGCATTCCGGTCGTGATGCCGCCGACCCAACTGTAGGCGGTGTGCACGTAGGAACAGCCTCCGACGACCGCACCCAGCAGCATGGCCAGGAGGACCGCCCGGGCCGTGCCGACGGACCGCGGGGAGGGGGGGAGGGGGGCACCTGATTCGTGGAGGGAGATGGGCACGGGTTGATTGTACAGAAGCAGGTCCGGAACGGCTGACGCGGGTAGGATTCACCATTCATGGATACTCGAGACGACAACCCCACCCCGGCCTGGACGCCGGCGGACCTGAAGGACGATCCTCACCACGCCCCGGACAAGGCCGGCCGGGTCCGCCGCATGTTCGATGCCATCGCGGGGCGCTACGACCTCAACAATCGCGTGCACTCCTTCGGCCGTGACCAGTCCTGGCGGCGAAAAGCGGTCAAGATGGCGGACATCGGGCCCGCCGACCACGTCCTCGACGTCGCCTGCGGCACCGGCGACCTGACCTTCGCCCTCGCCAACCGGAATCCGACCTCGGTCCGGGGGGTCGACTTCTCCGCCGGCATGCTCGAGATCGCGGACCGCAAGGCACCCCGTCACGACGGTACCCCCGCGACGTTCACGCGTGGCGACGCCATGAACCTCGAGCTGCCCGACGAATCCTGCACCGTGGTCACCATCGCCTTCGGCATCCGGAACGTGACCGATCCCGCAGTGGCCATCGCCGAGTTCCATCGAGTCCTCGCCCCCGGTGGTCGACTGGTGATCCTCGAGTTCAGCCAACCGTCGAATCCCCTGGTCCGCTTCGGAGCGGACCTCTACAACCATCGCATCATGCCTCTGACGGCGACGCTGCTGTCCGGCGACCGCAGTGGCGCGTATCGCTACCTGCCCCGATCGATCGAATCATTCGCCACGGCCGGTGAGCTGGCTGCGATCGTCGACCGGGCGGGTTTCGAATCGGTGACCCAGCGGCCCCTGACCTTCGGGATCTGCACCCTGACCCACGGGATCAAGCCCGGGGCTTCTCGTTGATGAATCGAAGCTGGATCTGGTGCCGAACGCCCTCGGGCTCGTAGCGGAACTCGATCGATCCACCCAGTTCGTGCGTGACGAACCCCTCGATGAGTCCGGTTCCGGTTCCGGGCGAGACCTCGCCGCTCAAGGTCGGACCACCGGATTCCCTCCAGTAGATCGACAGTCGCCGTGCACCATCCGGATCGACCTCGGGAGTGGACCAGAGTACGTGCACGACGCCGCCATCGGACCACGCCCCGTACTTCAGTGAGTTCGCCATCAGTTCCTGGAAGACCATGCCGCACGCGGTGGCCTGCTGCGGCGGCACCAGCACCGCCGGATTCTGTTCCATCTCCAGGGTGCCCTTGGCCCCCGGTGGAACCAGCAGCCGGATCATGGTGGACAGATCGATCGGATCCCAATGCTCCTGGGACAGCATGGAATGCACCACCGACATGGCGTGCACCCGCCCCCGGATCGACTCGGCAAAGTCCTCGATGCCCGAGCAGTTCTGCTGACTCAGGGTGATGAGCGAAGCGAGACCGGCAAGATTGTTCCGCACCCGGTGATCCAGTTCACGAAACAGCATGCGCTGGGAATCGCTCGACTGGGTCAGTTCCTCCGAAAGTTCCTGCAGGCTCTGGATCTGCTCGGACACCCGGACCCGCATGGATTCCATGGCATCCGCGAGATGGCCGAACTCCGTCTGCGAATCGACCATGATGGGGGAGTGGAGATCCCCGCCGGCCAGTCGTGCGGCCTGCTCATCCAGGCTCTTCAGCGGTCGTCCGATCACGCGATTGAGCACGTAGACCAGGGACGTGCTGACGAAGAGAAAGGACAACCCGAGACCGAAGGAGATCCAGATGATCTGATTCCAGGTCGCGGAATCGATGTGATCCCGGGAGAACCCGACGGCGATCTCCGCCAACTGGATGGGATTGGGATCCTCGATCTCGACGGGCGTGAAGAAAACCACGAAACCGTCGAGATCCCCATCGATCCACTTCGCGAGGGCTTCACGTTCACCGACCGACACCTCGGCGCCGACCGAGGTCGGCATCCTGCTGTCGAGCTGGCAGAAGACGATGTCGGGGTGGGTCTCCACGATCGCCTGCAGACGGGCCTGGATGGTGGGAAAGTCGTTCGAGAGCAGGGGGTCGATGACGGCCGCCGTGGCCACGGAGCCGATCACGTCGCCCTCCAGAGCCACCTGCTGCTCGGCCGCGCTCCGGACGATCCACACCAGGAAGAGCAGGGCCCCCAGCATCGAGATCAGAACCCAGATGACGATCACCGCGGAGAGATTGATCAGAAGGCTGGACTTGATGCGGGGAGATGCGTTCATGTGCCGGGCTCTTCCGGCGGGCGGTACCAGGTGGACTCCATGAGCGCGTGACCGCGGGGATCGGCCTGCTGCAGTTCAGCACGGACGAAGGGATGGAAGTCGTTGGTGCCGAAGTAGGCCTCCGTCGTCTCGGCGAAGTACTCCTTGTCGTTGGTGAGCGCATAGTGCCGACGGGGTGCGCCGCTGGCGTGGAGAACTCGATCGAAGTCTCCGGCGTCGACCCGAGCCCGCCACGCCGCATTGATTCCGGAGTGCTCGGGGCCGAGAACCTGGTAGTGGTAGGCGTGGGCGAGTTCGTGCAGGACCATCCACGGCTGCGTACGGGTCCATTCGAGGAAGGCCTCCGCGTTGCCGACCTCCACGGTTCCCGCCTTGGCCGGGTTGTAGCCGTTGGCGGTCAGCCACGCCGGAGAGATGTGGTAGCACATGCACTGGGTCCAAGGCGTATCCTTTTCGACCCAGATTTCGACGCCACGAAGATCCTCCAGGGCGGGGGACGGAATCACACGACCGATTCGGTACAGATGATCGTCGAGCAGCGCCAGGGTCCGGCGTTCGAGCTCAGGATCGGAAATGAGATCCGGACTGACGAGCACGGTCCATCCATGCATCGATTGGGACCGGTAGGAACTCTTCTCGTGAATGCGTCCCCGGGGCTCCTCGACGGAGGCGGGCACCTCGTCTCCGACGGGATCGAGCTGCCCGGGGGTCGTCACACATCCGGTGCACAGCACCGGGGCGAGCGCGACCGCCACGAAGGATGCGTAGTTCCTCATGAACATCATCATGCACCGAATACCCGCTGGAGTCCACGACGACCCGTGAGCCGGCCCGCTTCCCGCTTCACCACGGCCCATTTAACATAATATGCATTATCGGCGATGCAGCCTGTGGTTCATGCAGAGGGTCTGAATGCCTCGCGGGTGGACATCCGGTCATCCGGACGATTTGAACGCGTCGCGGATGACCTCCTCCATCCTCCGGACCGCACACTCCGCACGGCACGGGATCAGATGCCGTCGGACCGCTTCCGTCACCTTCCGTGGATCCGGTGGCTGCTCGAACGGCGACAGCCCCGTCATTCCCTCGGGTACCAGCTCCGGATAGCTCAGTCGATCCGGCAGCCACGGCAGGCATCCCATCCACATGGCCTCGACCACGGCCATCCCGAAGAACTCGTGGGCAGCCGTCGAAAGGACCCAGTCGCACGAGGCAAGCATCTCCAGGTATCCATCCCGATCCCGGATGCGACCGCAATGCAGGATGTCGTCCTCAAACTCCTTCATGAAGATCCGCAGCGGTTCCGGGACCTCTCTGAACTGTTCGCCCAGGAGCACCCACTTCAGCGGTGAACGATCCCTGGCATCCCTGGCCACCCGCAGCAGTTCCCCGGGCCCCTTGTCATGCTCCCAACGGTGTGGCCAGACGACCACCGGAGCGTTATGTAAAACTCTCGTCCGCCCCGGTGTCGGCACGTCAGTCGCACCAGGCAGTTCCACCGGTGGCCAGATCACCGTGCAACGTTCGCGAAGGTCTCTCCCCACGTGTTTCAGTGCTGACTCCGGCGACCGACCGGCTACTTGCCCGATGCCATCCAGAAACGAATCACGGTTCCATCGGCTGTTGAACATGACCACATCC
>CAJWBW010000066.1:0-7156 GCA_913020415.1 uncultured Phycisphaerae bacterium
CCCACTGTCGACAACGGATTGCGGATCTCGTGGGCGAGTCCGCTGGTCATCGATCCGAGTTCGGAGAGACGGTGGGAGTGCCTCACCTCCCGTTCGGCCTCCCGGGCCCGGTGCACCGCGCGGCGCAGCAGGACCAGCAGCAGCGGGAGCGTTCCCACTACGCCGATCACCACTCCGAGACCCAGCCACAGCAGGATCATCCCATCCTCCTGGTCCGCATCACGTGAGGAACGTCGATGTCACTCAGGCCTCGACGGTCTCCTCGGACTTGTCGGCACCGTTGTTCTCCTCGTCCTTCAGCAGGGCCTTGCGGGAGAGCTTGATGCGACCCGTGTCGTCGACGTTGATGACCTTGACCTTGATCATGTCACCGACCTTGACGACGTCATCGACCGACTTGACGAAGCCGTTGTCCAGTTCCGAGATGTGGCACATGCCGTCGGTTCCGGGAACGAGTTCGACGAACGCGCCGAAGTCCTTCGTGGAGACGACCTTGCCCTCGTAGATGGTCCCGACCTTGATCTCCGCACAGAGTGCTTCGACCTCGGCCTGAGCCGCCATGCCGGCTTCGCCGCCGGTGGACGCGATGGTCACCGTACCGTCGTTGTCGACGTCGATCGTCGCACCGGTCCGCTCCTGGATGCTCCGGATGGTCTTGCCGCCGGGGCCGATGAGCTTGCCGATCTTGTCCGGATCGATGATGACCTGGATGAGACGGGGAGCGTGCATCGCGATGTCCTCGCGCGGCTTGGCCAGGCAGGCCTCCATCTGCTCGATGATGTTGATCCGTGCGGTCAACGCCTGCTCGAAGATGGCTTCGATCTCATCGAACCAGAGACCGCGGGCCTTCAGGTCGAGCTGGATTCCCGTGATGCCCTCACGCGTACCGGAGACCTTGAAGTCCATGTCGCCGAAGAAGTCCTCTTCGCCGATGATGTCGGTCACCCGCACGATCTTGCCGCTGTCGTCGCTGAAACGTCCCACCGAGATGCCGGCACAGGTGCCCTTGATCGGAACACCGGCGTCCATGAGCGCCATGCAGCCGCCGCAGACGGAGGCCATGGAGGACGAACCGTTGGATTCGGTGATGTCACTGATCAGACGGATCGTGTAGGGGAACGTCTCGAGATCGGGAAGGATCCCCATCAGCGAACGTTCGGCGAGGGCGCCGTGGCCGACTTCACGCCGGCCGGGACCCATGATCCGTCCCGCTTCACCGACGCAGAACGGCGGGAAGTTGTAGTGCAGGTAGAACTTCTTGGCGTACTCGGGCATGAGTCCGTCGACGATCTGCTCGTCACGGCCGGTTCCCAGAACGCAGGTCACGATGCTCTGCGTCTCTCCACGCTGGAAGAGGGAGGTGCCGTGGGTACGGGGGAAGAGCGAGGTCTCGATGTGCAGCGGACGCACCTCGTCGATCGCACGGCCATCGGCCCGGATCTGCTCGTTGACCACGAGCGAACGGGTGGTCTTCTTCTCGAGCGTGCGGAACGCCTCGCGGGCGTGGGATCGACGCTCTTCGGCCGCCTTGTAGTCGGGGTAGGACCCGTCGGTCGGCATCGCGAAGCACTCCTCGAACATGCGTTCGCGGAGCTCGCCGATCTTCTCGTTGCGTTCCTGCTTGCCCTTGATGCGACGCAGCGTCTTCATCTCCTCACCGGCGTACTCGACGACGGCGTCCCAGACCTCCTGCGGCGGCAGGCTGAGATTGCCCAGCCGCTTCTCGGCGGCGCCGGCCTTCTCCATCAGCTCGACCTGCATCTCGAGAATCGGCTTGATGCCTTCCTCGTAGCCGAACTCGATGGCCTTGAGCATGTCGGCCTCGGAGATCTCCGCAGCGCCGACTTCGATCATGTTCACGCCGTCGCTGTGGCCGGACAGGACCAGATCCAGATCGGAATACTCCATCTGGGCCTGGGTGGGATTGATCACGAACTGTTCGCCGTCGTCGGTGACGATGCGGCCGACGCGGATCGTGGCGACGGGTCCCTCGAAGGGGGCATCGGTCAGGCACAGGGCCGCGGAGGCACCCGTGCAGGCGAGGACGTCGGTGTCGTTCTGCCCGTCGTGGCTCATGACCCAGCACTGGATCTGGACCTCGTCGATGAATCCGTCCGGGAACAGGGGACGGATCGGACGGTCGATCATCCGCATGGTCAGGATCTCCTTCTCGCCCGGAGCGCCTTCACGCTTGCGGAACCCGCCCGGGAACTTGCCGCCGGCGCCGAGACGCTCGCGGTAGTCGCACTGCAGGGGGAAGAAATCCAGGCCGGGGCGGGGATTGGCCCGCATCGCGGTGCACATGACCGCCGATTCGGCGTAGCGGATGATGATGGCTCCACTGGCCAGCTTTGCAACCGTTCCGGTCTCCATGCGGAGGGTACGGCCGCCGATTTCGCGTTCTACGTAGATGTCGTTCATTGTTCTGCCTTCGTCGTTGTGGGGACGGCCCATATGGCCGACGTCCCGTGTGAGTTCCGGGGACCGCGTCCGGACCGATGGCAGATGATGGAGGGCAGTGCCGTCTGGGCATGGCTGCCGTGCATCAACTGCCACCCGTCACCAGGCGGCAACCCGGGCATGTCGAATCGATTACTTCCGCAGTCCCAGTCGCTTGATGAGGGCGCGATAGGATTCCGGCTTGGTACGCGACAGGTATCGCAACAGGCGATTCCGACTGCCCACCATCTGGAGCAGACCGCGCCGGGAGGCGTGGTCCTTCTTGTTGCTCTTGAGGTGTTCGTTCAACTCCTCGATCCGGGTCGTCAGAATCGCAACCTGAACCTCGGGCGAACCGCAATCGGTGTCGTGCCGGCGGTAATCGTTGATGATCGTGTTCTTGTCTTCTACCGTCAGACTCATTCCGTCTCCGTCAACTTCTCGAGTTCTTGCTCGTCGTTCATTCGAAACGGAGATTGTAGTGAACCGCCTCCCTCCTGTCCACGAAGGGATGCTTGAAGAGAGCACGATTCGAACCCGCCAGAGGCCCTGAACGGGGTCTCAGGCGGTATTCGAGGCCGAAACCGTCTTTCCGGTGAGCTTTCCGAGCCATTCCCGGACCCGGCCGCAGCCCTCGGCGATCTGCTCCTCGGAGATGGCGAAACTCATTCTGACGTGCCGGGGGCCGGGGCCCAGGAAATCGTTGCCGGGAACCACCGCCACGCCGATCTCGTCCAGGAGCGCCGAGGCGAAATCAAGGGCGGATTCGATGACGACCCCTCCGGGGGTGACCCCTCCGAAGGTGCAGGAGATGTCCGGGAAGATGTAGAAGGCCCCCATCGGACGCGGGCAGACCACACCCTCCCACTGCCGGACCAGCCCGTGGATCAGTTCGGCCCGTCCGGCGAAGGTTCGGCGCATGCCCTCGACCTCCGCCCGGCCGTCGGTCAGGGCGGCCTCCACCGCGGGCATCGTGAACGAGGTGATCGAGGACGTCATCTGGGACTGCATGGTGTTCATGGCCCTGATCACGGCCCCGTCGTCGCCGGGCGCACAGGCGTAGCCGATCCGCCATCCGGTCATGGCGAAGGTCTTGCTCAGGCCGTTGATCGTGACCGTGCGGTGCCGCATGGACTCGATCGACCCCACCGACAACGCCGGCTCGTCGCCGTAGACGAGCTGTTCGTAGATCTCGTCGCTGACCACCGTCACGTGTTCGTGCCGTTCGAGCACTGCGACAAGACCTCGGATCTCGTCCGGGCTGTACATCGTTCCGCACGGGTTGGATGGACTGTTGAGCAGGAAGACCCGGGTGCGTGGGGTGATTGCGGACTCGAGCTGCTCCGGGGTGATCTTGAAGTTTGCGGACGCATCCGCCGGCAGTTCGACCAGGGTGCCTCCCGCCAACTCGATCATCGGCTTGTAGGACACCCAGGCCGGCGTGGGCAGCACGACCTCGTCTCCGGGATCCACCAGCGCCTGGAGCGCCAGGTAGACGGTGAACTTGGCGCCGTTGTTGATGGTGATGTGATCGGCCGTGCAGTCGATCCCGTTCTCCTCCCGCAACTTCGCCGCCACGGCCTCGCGGGCCGCGGGGGTGCCTGGCGTGGGTGCGTAGTGGGTCTGACCGTCGTGCAGCGCATCGATCGCCGCATCACAGATCATCGGAGGGGTGGTGAAGTCCGGTTCGCCGGCTCCGAATCCGATGACATCCTCTCCCCGGGCCTTCATCTCGCGGACCTTGGCCGTGATCGCCAGCGTCGAGGAGGGTGGAATGGCAGCCGCTCGCTTGGAGATGTTCATGGCCGGAAGTGTACTTGGAAGAAAGCCCGCCCGGAGGAGCGAATGGACAGATTCCACCCGATACAATCCGACCAACCATGCACTACGAATCACACCAACCAGTGATCGACGATCTCGAGGCGCGGATCTTGACCATCCGCGACTCTCTTTAACTACGACGACAAGATCACCCAGCGGGAATCCCTGCAGAACGAGATGAACGAGGCGTCGTTCTGGGAGAACCAGGACGAGGCCCAGAAGACCATCGCCCAGTTCAAGCTGCTCAAGGCCCAGACCGAGGGACTCGAGCTGGTGATCGAACGGCTGGACGACGCCAAGGTCGGCTACGAGCTTGCCAACGACGAGGACGACGCCGAACTCCTGTCCGAGGTGGACCAGCAGCTGTTCGAACTGGTCACGAGCATGGAGAAGGTCGAACTGCAGTCGCTGCTCAGCGGCAAGCACGACCACCGCGACTGCTACGTCTCCATCCAGTCCGGCGACGGCGGAACCGAAGCCGACGACTGGGCCGCGATGCTGGACCGCATGTACCGGGCCTTCTGGGACGCGCAGAAATGGAAGTACGACCAGATCAGCCTCGTGCACGGCACCGAGGTGGGCATCAGCAACGTGACCTACCACCTCAAGGCACCGATGGCGTTCGGCAACATGAACTGCGAACGGGGCACCCACCGTCTGGCCCGGGTCAGTCCGTTCAACTCGCAGGGCAAGCGGCAGACCAGCTTCGCGACCGTCGATGTCATCCCGGAGTTCGAGGACTCCAATCTGGAGATCGACGAGAACGAACTCGAACTGACCGCCTTCGCACGTTCGTCCGGACCCGGAGGACAGAACGTCAACAAGGTCGCGTCGGCGGTGCGGATCGTGCACAAGCCGACCGGCATCATGGTGGTCTCCTCCACCTACCGTGATCAGCTCCAGAACAAGCGGCAGGCCATGACCGTCCTGCAGGCCAAGCTCGAGCAGATCGAGGAGGAGAAGCGGCAGGCCGAACTCGACGCCGCCACCGGAGGCAAGGTCGATCGAGGCTGGGGAACCCAGATCCGCAGCTACGTCATCTACGACAACCGGGTCAAGGACCATCGCACCGGACACGAAGTCGGCAATCCGCAGACCGTGCTCGATGGCGATCTCAGCGGATTCATCGACGCCGAACTGAAGCGACGACGATCTGAACGGGACTGATCAGTCGAACGGCAGTTTCGCCAGATCGACGTTGCCGCCGGTGATGATGAGCCCGACCCGGTCCCCCGGGATGGATTCGAACGCCTCCGACAGGACCGCGGCGAGGACCGTCGCGCAACTGGGCTCGATGATGATCTTCATCCGTTCCCAGATCAGCCGCATCGCCTCGATCACCCGATCGTCGGACACGGTGATGATGGTCTCCAGATGATCGCGCAGGATGGGCCAGGTCAGTGCCCCCAGGCTGGTCAGCAGACCGTCGCAGATCGTGTCGGGCCCCGTCTGCGGGATCAGTTCACCCGCGGCCAGCGAGCGGGCCGCGTCGTCGGCACCCGACGGTTCGGCGCCCACGATCTTCGCGTCGGGACAGAGTGCCGCCATCGTGAGGCAGGATCCGCTCATCAGTCCCCCGCCGCCGACCGGAACCACCAATGCGTCCAGCGGACCGACATCCTCGACCAGTTCCTTGGCCGAGGTGCCCTGGCCGGCGATGACCTGCGCGTTGTCGTAGGGATGCACCATGGTTGCGCCCGTCTCCTCGACGACCTGCGCGCAGGTCGTCTCACGGGCCTCGAGCGTGGGCTCGCACGACACGACCGTCGCACCGTAGCCCTCCACCGCCCGTCGCTTCACGTCCGGTGCCGACGTGGGCATCACGATCCAGGCCGGAATCCCCCGCTGCCGGGCGGCCAGCGCCAGCGCCTGGGCGTGGTTGCCGCTGGAATGCGTACAGACCCCGCGGGCGGCCGACGCATCGTCGAGCGACAGCACGGCATTGGTCGCACCGCGGAACTTGAAGGCTCCGACCCGCTGCAGGTTCTCGCACTTGAAGAAGAGCGAGCGGCCGGCCATCGCGTCCAGCGTCCGGCTGGTCAGTACCGGCGTGCGATGGATGTACCCCCCGATCCGCTCGTGGGCGTTCCGGATGTCGTCGAAATTCGCCGCGTAGCCGGTCACGCTTCACCAAAGACGCGTTGGTACGAGATGAGAAGACCCGCCCGCGTGATGCCGACCCCCGCTTCGTCGGCGAGCGTCATGGCCTGACGCACATTGCCCGCCACGGTCCGTTCGGTGAATTCCTTGGCCTCCGTCACCTTGGCACGGGTACGGGCGTTCTCCTCGTCGGTCACGTCGGAGACCATTTCCACGTAGGCGGCGATTGCCCCACCCGGATTGGCGATGAAGTCGGGAATCACCGTCACTCCGCGATCCTCGAGCAGTCCCCGCGCCTCCATGGTGCAGGGGTTGTTGGCACCTTCGACCACGGCGGAGGCGGCGATGGAGTCCACGTTGTCGGCGGTGATCACGTACTGCACCGCACAGGGGAAGAGCACGTCCACCGACTGCACCAGCACATCATCCAACTCGGTGCAGACATGCGGACCCTCCTCCAGGGCGGTGCGGGCGGCTTCGAAGTCCATGGTGACGATCGCTTCGGCCAGTGGTCCGTCGAACTCCGATTCGATTCGCCAGCATCCGCCGATGCGGGGATCAGCGATGTAGCGGACCGTCATCCCGTACTCGGTGGCGTACCGGCAGACCGCCGCGCCCATCGCGCCGACGCCCTGCACCGCGATGGTCGCACTGGAGGGTGAGCGGCCGGTCTCTTCCAGCATGGTTCTGGCCGCGACCGCGACCCCGAGGCCGGCAATGCCTTCCACGTCGTAGTCCGTTCCTCCCATGTTTACCGGCTTGCCGGTGAAGCAGCGGGTGGAATCCAGTTCATCAC
>CAJWBW010000067.1:0-7068 GCA_913020415.1 uncultured Phycisphaerae bacterium
GAGCCGATCGACGACGATCCCGAACCCGGCACGTGTCCGTTCAGCGGCAAGCCGAGCCCGCGACGCGTGGTCTGGGGCAAGAGCTACTGAATCAGGCCTGGACGTCGACCGTCCGTCCGAGCTGCGTTTGGATCGCGGCCTCGACGCGGTCGGCCGCGCGGGTGTACATGGAAAAGGCTCCCGGCTTCACCGGAACGGAGCCGCCATCGAACTCCGGCATCACGTGCACCCGTGCCGCGACCGGGGTGCCGGTGACGGAGGGAGGACGCAGCGCGGTCGGCGCCGCGGGGGTGCCGGAGCGCAATGATGCATGCAGCAGCAGTGGATTGGTCGGTTCGATATGCATGGTCGGTCATCGGCCCCGGGGGGCCACTCGGGTCAGGTCAGGGCACTACATCGGGAACCGGTGGTTGAAATCTTGAAACCCTTTTTAAGGCCGATAATTGCAGCGTGAAGGGTGTGGAAGCCGTGCTCAGTCGCGCTGCGGCAGCATGACGCGCAGCATCGACGCTCCGGCGGAGAAGGCCGCCTCGATCGGTCCGAGCGCGGCGGGCAGGAGAGCGGTTCGCCCCGCGCCCACGGAGATGTCCGGTCCGAGGGTTCCGTCTCCGGACAGCATCATGAGGACTTCCGGTGCACGACCGGATCCCAGACGGACGGTGCTCGGTGCGGTCGTCTCGATCCGATCGATCCAGTAGTGATCGGTACGGGACAACTCGGTGATCCGGACGCCGTCCCGTTCGAACGTCGACGGTGGTGTGGTCGGTGTCACGGATTGGAAATCGATGCAGTGCAGCGCCTGTTCGACATGAAGCGTTCGGTCGGTTCGTCCCCAGTCGAAGACCCGGAAAGTGGTGTCGCTCGGGGTCTGGATCTCGGCGACGAGGATGCCAGCTCCCAGGGCGTGGCAGGTTCCACTGGGCAGATCGTGGCAGTCTCCGATCCGGGCCGGAACCGATTCGACGAGTTCGACCACGGTACCGTCGTCGATGGCGGCGGCGAACCGTTCCGGTGTGACACCGTCACGGACACCCTTGTAGAGCACGGCCCCGGGTTCGGCATGCAGGACGATCCACGACTCCGTCTTCAGGTGATCACCGGGATGAGCCGCGACCCACGCCTCGTCGGGGTGCACCTGCATCGAAAGGTTCTCTCTGGCGTCCAGATACTTGATCAGCAGGGGGAAGCCGCCTTGGTCGGAGAGTCGGGCGTCACCCATGATCCAGGAAGGGTCCTCTTCCAGCAGGGCGTGCAGCGTCTTCCCGGCCAGGAGTCCCTCGGCCACGATCGACCGGCCTTCCGGGATGCTGTCAGGAAGGTCCGCAAGCTCCCATGATTCCCCGACGGTCTGCATCGTCCCGAGGTCCTTGCCGAAACCGGCGAGTCCGGTTCCCCCCCAGACCTTGGATTTGAGGATCGGTGCGAAGGTGAGGGGTGTGGGGTTCATGGAATCGAAGGCCTTCTGGTGGATGCACATCCGGCGGAGGCACCGGGTGGACCGGTGCCGTGTTCGCTGCCCGCCGCCCTCAGATCTTCATGCCGGTGATACGGACTTCGAAGACCAGCTTCCCGTCGACGATGCCCTGGGCGTCGCAGGTGAATCGCCGGCGACGGAAATCATGTTCGCGAACGAGGATGTGCAGCGTATCGCCGGGGACGACCTGACCACGGAATACACAATTGTCGCATCGTGTGAATCCGAGAAAGCTCGATTCGTCGGCGTTGAGTCGAAGCTGATACAGCATGCTGCTCGCCTGAGCGGCCGCTTCGATCATGATGACTCCGGGAAGCAGGGGGCGTCCCGGAATATGGCCCGGAACCCAGAACTCGTCGTCACGGACATGCTTCACGCCCACGGCCTTGGTGAAGGAGTCGTCGATCCAGATCACGTGGTCGAGCTGACACATGTCTCCCGATTGGGGATTGAACTTGGAGATCGCCTCGCTGTCGTAGGCGACCGCGTCGAGATCGATATTCGAGATGTCGAACAGCAGTTCCGATGGCATGGGTCGTTCCTTGCAGCTGGCAGCATAAGAGCCATTGCACCGTTCGTCACGTCGCGTGGATCGACCAAAATGGCAGAACACGCCGAGAGAGGCTCTCGACGTGTTCAAAATGCCATTTGAAGAGATATCAGTCGCGTGCTTCCAGGACAGCCTTGCGGACGTCCTGAGCGGCAGCCTTGATCTCCTGCATCGATTTGCGGACACGGGTTCCGGCGGCCTTGTTGCCACCACCGCACTTTGCGACGTCGTCCGCGACTTCTTCGACGAGTTTCTTCAGTCGTTCGTATGATTCCATGGATCGGCCCTCGGTAGGAAACGAGACATCTGGTCCTTGACCGGCCGTTCAAGACGAAACTGGTGTTCCGCTCCGGCCCTGTTGACCCAGTATCGGCGATGAGCCCTGTTTTTGCCCACATGAAGGCGTAAAAAGGCCCCTTTGTTCGGTGTATGTACGTGTTTTGCCGCCATATTTCGGGTTCTAGACCCGAAGTTCGACCTGATTCGTCGCCGCGGCGCTCCAGCGGGTGGCGATGGGATCGACCACCTCGCGGATGAAATGGTCCACCTGCTGGGGTGCACGGCCCACGAACAGGCCGGGATCCGCCAGGGTCTCCAGGTCCAGTCCCGCGAACTGTTCGTCGGTTCGCAGGCGATCGAGCAGATCGTTCGGGCCGCCCTGCTTCACCGATCCCGCCGCCTCCATGGAATGGGATCTGATCGCTTCGTGGAGTTCCTGACGGTCTCCACCGGCCTGGACCGCCGCCATGAGGAGGTCCTCGGTCATCATGAAGGGCAGTTCCGACATCAGATTGGCGGTGATGACCGGTTCATGGACGATCATGCCGTCGGTGATGTTGATCAGCAGGTCGAGGGTTCCATCCAGGGCCAGGCAGGCTTCCGGAAGGACCAGTCGCCGGTTGGCGGAATCGTCCAGGGTCCGTTCGAACCATTGCACCGCGGCGGTCTGGTACGCATTGGACGGAAGATTCATGACGAAGCGTGACAGCGCACAGATGCGTTCGCTTCGCATGGGGTTTCGCTTGTACGCCATGGCGGACGATCCGATCTGGGTCGACTCGAACGGTTCCTCGACTTCCCGTCGGTTGGCAAGCAGGCGGACATCCGTCGCGAGCCGGTGGGCGGCGGAGGCCACCAGCGCCAGCGAGGCGAGTATCTGTGCGTCGAGCAGTCGTGGATAGGTCTGTCCCGTCACCGGGAAGCGGCGGTCGGCGCTCCATCCCATCTGTTCGGTGACGAACCGATCGAGTTCCTCGACCTTGTCGTGATCACCGTCGAACAGCGCGAGGAAGGAGGCCTGGGTCCCGGTTGCTCCCTTGACGCCGCGGAAGCGCATGGTCTCGACCCGATGTTCGATGTCCTCCAACGCCATCGCGAAATCCTGGGCCCAGACCGTGGCCCGCTTGCCCACCGTCGTCGGTTGCGCGGGCTGGTAGTGCGTGAACCCGAGGACGGGCAGATGCTTCCAGGTCTCGGCGAAGGTGCCCAGCGCGAGGACGACCCGCGCCACCTTGCCGGCCAGCATCGTGAGGGCATCACGAAGGATGATCAGTTCGGTGTTGCAGTTGACGAACTGGCTGGTTGCACCGAGATGGATGATGCCCCGCGCCGCCGGCGCCTGGTCGCCCAGCGCATGCACATGGGCCATCACGTCGTGTCGAAACTTGGCCTCGTAGGTTCGGGCGGCTTCCAGATCGAGATTGTCCAGATTCGCTTCCAGCGCGGCGATCTGTTCGTCGGTGATGTCGAGGCCCAGCGCCTGCTCCCCCTTGGCCAGGGCAAGCCAGAGCCTCCTCCAGGTCGTGAAGCGGTTGCGGTCGGACCAGAGTTCCTGCATGGGGCGTGAGGCGTAGCGGGCCTGGAGGGGGGATTGGTACCGGTCGCTGGATTCCATCGTTCGTGGGCTCCTGGGGCCTGGGGTGCGGTCCAGTGAAGGCGGGCCGGACCTTGGAACTTGGTGGCTAGGATGATTCCGTCGAAGCTCTCACCCTGCTCTCCAGAATGAGGCATTCTACACGAAACGGGCGAATGCGATTGTCATGTCATCTCCAGGCTCACAACCAGATCATCTTGATTCGTCCGCCGAGGAGACCCTGCTTGACGCATGGTTCGCAGGGGATGAGGAGGCGATGGCGGATCTGCTGACCTGCTTCAAGCCGAGAGTCTGGTCGATCTGCTGGAGGACCCTCGGGCATCACGAGGATGCTGCGGATCTGACTCAGGACGTGATGGTGAAGGTCATCCTCGGACTCGAAGGGTTCGATCGACGTTCGAAATTCAGCACCTGGGTGTACCGGATCGCGGTGAACGCCTGCATGAGCCATCTTCGAAAGCAGAAATTGCGGCGCCATCCCAGTCTGGATGCCCCTGCAGGCGACGGAGCGGGGGAGCGTTCGACCAGTCGCGGGAATCAACTGGCATCCATGGAACCCGGCCCGGCGGCGGACGTCGAACACGTTGACGATCTGCGGGCTCTGGAGGCGGCTCTGGGGCAGCTCGATGAGGAGCAGCGGCTGCTCATTCTGCTTCGGGACCGGCAGGGCATCGAGTACGTGCAGTTGGCCGAGATATTCGGGGTGCCCGTGGGCACCATCAAGTCGAGAATCTTCAGGGCCCGGAGTGCCCTGTGCGAACGAATGGAAGAACGCGGAACGGGTGGGCCATGAGCGATCACGAATCACACCATGAGGAACTCCTGCTGGGCTGGGTCGACGGCACGCTCGACCCGGAGCAGCAGGCGGTCGTGGAGCAGCTGATCGGGGTCGACCCGGAACTCGGTCGCCGACTGGAGGCCATGCGTCGGCACCGTCGACTGGCCGGTGGGCTCGCGGATCCTCCGGTTCCCGACGACCTCGACCACCAGATCGAGCGCGCGATTGCGCGACCGCTGCTTTCGCCCCCGTCCCCCGGCCAGTACCGGCGGCGCAATCGCCCTCCCGTTTCGCTGGCATGGGTGCGGCGTCCTGCCTTGGCGGCCGCGGTCATCCTGTGCGCGACGGGATTGCTCGCCGCACTGGTGCTGATCAATCCGCTGCAGATCTTTGTTCCGGCCGACGCGCCGCAGATCACCCGGAATCCGAACGCCATGGACTCCTTCCGGACCGGTCGCGTGGACGGTGGTGACGTCATCGGAGGCGGTGGGGGGGAACGGATCTTCGGTGCCGCGGCCACGGACGACATCGTGGTGGCTCCGCAACCGCTGGCGCTGGTGCTGCCCGCCTCGAACGACGACGACATGCTGGCGATGCTTCGGTTGCTGGCGCTGCGCACCGATGCCACCCTGCTGGTCAACGCATCCGCTGCCGATCTGCTCGATCCCGCCCTGGAGGCGTCGGCAGCCGGCGGTGGAAGTGGTGAACCGCCCCCGCTGCTGGAGATCGAAGGCGTGCTGCTGGGTGATGCATCGCAGGTTCCGACGATGGACGATCAGTTCGTCTACGCGGATCTCGGTGCCACCTGGACGGTGACGACGACGCTGGAACGCTTCGAGGAGTTTCTGCAGGTGCTCGACGAGATCGCCGAATCCCGTGGCGAACTCGTCCTGTTGGAGGATCATCTGAATCCCGTGGCCGGCGGCGATTGGTTCAAGACGCTCCGCGCCCGGAATCGCTGGAGAACCTGGACCGACGGGGCCGGCACCGAGATGATCGAGATCCCCGTCTTCGTCGCCGATCCGTCCGAAGTGGAATGAGAATTCGTAGACTGGCGGAATGGAAGCCGATCGCCAACCGAGACCCTTCGCACTGGGCGGGTACATCTCGTTCTGGTCGGGCTGCTACGTTGCGGGATGCACGCTGCTGGCGGGGCTTCTGCTGGGAAGGGAGCTCGAGGGACTCGTGCTGTCCGTGTGGGCTTCGTTCAGCATCGCGATGTTCGTCTACGTGCTGCACCGCCGTCGCCGCGCCACACGCAGTGCGATGCCCTCCGGTCGTGGTCGCTACCTGACCGAGCATCCTCGCATTCAGCGTTTCATCATGGTCGGGTTCTGTCTGCAGGCGGCGGTGGCGACCTGGCTGGTCCATCCACTGGCACTGCTTCTGGTGGTACTGGCGCCGGCGGGTGCGCTGCTCTACGCCGCCGGTTCCGTCGGCAGTCAGCCCCGCGATCGGCTGCTTCTGAAGAATCTGATCGTGGGCTGCGCCATTGCCGCGTTGTCCGTGGTCCTGGTGCTGCCCGGGATCGAGATCGTGCCCGCCGATCTGCTTCCGGTGGTGTTCGCCCTCTGCGGCATCGTCATGATCGACGCGATGCTGTGCGACATCGACGATCGTGCGGTCGACGCCTGCACCGAGACCCGGACGTTCCCGTTGTGGATCGGTGCGGGCCCGACACGGATGCTGGCCGTCGGAATGGAATGCGTGGCGGTGCTGCCGCTGGTCGTGGCCGGACTGGTGGGAATCATGCCGCTGGGACACGGGATCGTCTGGGCGTCCGTGTTCATTCTGAGCATGGTCGTTCTGCAGGGTGTGGTGCGGCCCGCGGCGTGGCGCGATCTGATCGACCTGCGGTTGCCGGTCTGCGTCCTGCTGGGCTGGTTCATCCTTCGGACGTGGTCGATGCCCGCGACTTGATCCGTGGCTCCTCGCCCCGGAGCAGGCGGCCGATGTTCGCCCGGTGGCGCCAGAGGATCAGCAGTGCGATCGCGATCGTGATCGTCAACGGTGCCGAGCCGCGAGCGAGCACGTCGCCGGTGCTCGCGTCGGCTTCGGTCCGGGTGCCGAACCACCGGAGGACGATCAGCGTCGCCACCGGAATGCTCATGGCGGCGATCATGCTCGAGGCCGAGACGATTCTGGTCGCCAGCAGTGCGGCGATCCAGACGACGAGTCCGGTCAGCGCAGGGATCGTGAGGACGGGGTACATCGCCAGCAGCACGCCGAAGGCCGTGGCCACGCCCTTGCCACCGGAGAAGTTCAGGAACATCGAATACATGTGGCCGCAGAAGGCGGCGATCGCAACCGCCAGCCAGAGCCAGAGAGATGCCGTCGGAACGAACATCGGATTCTGGCCGATGGTGTCGGTGAGCAGTCCGGCGACCACGACC
>CAJWBW010000068.1:0-7066 GCA_913020415.1 uncultured Phycisphaerae bacterium
CCGCGATCGATTCGTTCTTCGGGAGCTTCTCGGAACTGGCCAACACGCCGTCCGACACCGCGTTGCGGACCATCGCCCTGCAGCAGGGGGAAGTGCTCGCAGCCCGCATCAGCGAACTCGCCGCGGGGTACGACGGGCTTGCTTCTGAAATCACATCCGGCATCGAGAACACGGTCGACGCCGCCAACGAACTGCTGGAGCAGATCGCGGTGCTCAACGGGCAGATCGGCACCTACGAGGGCATGGGTGACGAGGCCAGCGAGCTTCGTGATCAGCGTGATCTCATGGTGGACCAGCTTTCCCAGCTCATCGACGTCACTGCGGTGGAAGCTGCGGGTGGCATGATCGAGCTGCGGGTGGGATCGATTCCCATTCTGGTCGGTGACAGTTCCCGCGGTCTCCAGACCCATCGGGAGATCGATGCGGACGGGGTCGTCGGTCTCTCCGTGCAGGTCGCTCAGGATGGATCACAGCTCGAGGTGACCGGCGGCTCGATGCATGGTCTGCTGACGCAGTACGGGGAGACGGTGGCGCCGGCCCGGGAAACCCTCGATACGATCGCGTTCGCCCTGATCCACGAAGTGAATCGACTCCATTCGCAGGGCCAGGGGGAGCGGGGGTGGGCACGGCTCGTCGGTACGGTCCCGTTCGACGCTCCGAACCTACCGTTGTCGCTGGGGGGTGCTCCACAGTTCCCGGTCGAAGACGGACGCTTCACGATCAGCCTGCGTGATCCCGAATCCGGCGAGATCGTCGATGGATTCACGATCAATGTCGATGCGGACACCATGAGCCTGCAGGATGTGGTCGACGCCATCAATGCGGGCAGTGGTGGACAGGTCGCCGCCGCCATCGACGGCGACGGCCGGGTGGAGCTGACGGCATCCAACGGCATGGAGATGACCTTCTCGAACGATTCCAGCGGGTTCCTTGCGGCGGCCGGCGTCAATACGTTCTTCACCGGCTCCTCGGCTGCGGACATCGCAGTGAGTTCGGTCCTGATCGATTCTCCCGAACTGCTGGCGATCGGCAGCGGCGACGTCGCCGGATCGACCGGTACGGCATTGGCGATCGCAGCCCTGCAGGAGAATGCGAGCGGTCTGCTCGGGGACCAGGCGATCGGCGACTACTGGTCCGGGGCGGTCGGAACGCTTGGCATACGCACCAGCGCGAGTGCCGGCATGTTCCAGTCGTCCTCGCTCGTTCGTGAAAATCTGGCGGTGCAGATGATGTCCGTCTCCGGCGTCTCCATGGACGAGGAGACCATCAATCTGCTGGCCTACGAAAGACAGTTCGAGGCGGCCGCCCGCTACCTGTCGGTCGTCGATGAAACCCTCGAGATCCTGATGAACCTGGTCTGATCACAGATGCTCACGATCCCCACCAGTCTCGGTCGCTTTCCATCCCTGCTCGGGTCGCATCTCATGTTGCGCAATCTGCAGGGGACCCAGTCCAGCCTGATGCGGGCGCAGGTTCAGCTCGCGACGGGGCGGAGTCTTGCTCGTCCCTCCGATGATGCCATGGCCGCTCGATCGCTGCTGTCGCTGGATGCGGTGATCAGTCAGCGAATGCGGCATCTCGGAAATCTCCAGTTCGCCGACAGCACGCTGGCCGTGGTGGACTCCACCATCAGTGAACTGTCGGACCTGCTTCTGGAGGCGAAGGGAATCGCCTCGAATCATCTCGGATCCGGTCAGGATCCCTCGATGGCCGAGGCCGATGCCGCCGCCATCGATGCGATTCTGGACCAGATCGTCTCACTCGCAAACCACTCCCGGGACGGCTTGTTCCTGTTCGGCGGATCCGCGACGGGACGAACTCCTCTGGTTGAGTTCGCGGGCGGATGGCGGTACCAGGGAATCGGAGACGGCATGCTCACGGATCTCGGTCTGCTGCACGATCTGCCGGTCACCATGTCCGGTGCCGAGGTCTTCGGATCCCTCAGCAGCCGCATCGAAGGCGATCGGGATCTGGACCCCGGGGTGGAATCGAACGTGCTTCTGGAGGATCTGCGTGGTGCACGCGGTCTGGGAGTGCAGCCGGGGATCCTGACCATCGTGACGACGCCACCCGGTTCGCAGGTCACCGTGGATCTCTCGTCGGCCGTCGACCTCGACGATGTGCTTGCGTCCCTCGAGAACGCGGTGCCGGGTGTGTTCTCACTCGGCGACCGTGGTCTGGTGGTTGACGTTCCGGAGAACGTCACGATCGAGGTGGCGGAACTGGGCGACACCACGATGGCGGCGGATCTCGGAATTCTCGGATCATGGGCGGGTCCCGGACCGCTTGCGGGCGGGGGACTCGATGCCAGGCTGACCGAGCGGACCTCCATTGCTTCGCTCGGAGTGAACCTTGGCACGATCCGTCTGGAAAACATCGGTCAGGTCCACGATCTGGACCTGAGTGGCGCCCAGAACGTCGGCGACATCGTCCGGATGATCGAGGATCTGGACATCGGAATCCGGGTGGAGGTATCGGAGTCCGGTGATCGTCTGGAGATCCACAACGAAGTGTCCGGATCGGACATGAGCATCGGGGAGTTCGCGGGAGGTTCCACGGCCACCCTGCTGGGCATTCGATCCATGGGGCGATCGACCTCGTTGTCGGTGTTCAATTCCGGTGCGGGAGTCGACGTGCTTGAGGGGTCGAGCGACCTGCGGATCACCTTGCGGGATGGATCCGGATTCGAAGTCGATCTTGCCGGGACGACCAGCGTCGGTGATGTACTCGATGCGATCACGTCCGCAGCCGCTGCTGCGTTCGGTGATCCGCCGCCGCTGTCGGTCCGTCTGGCTGCGACCGGCAACGGCATCCAGTTGGTCGATGCCACGGGCGGGACCGGTCCTCTTCAGGTCGAATCGGCCAACGGATCGCTCGCCGCAGAACAGCTGGGGCTGCTGGCTTCCGTCGACGGCTCGACGTTGACCGGATCCGACCGGGCACGCGTCGAGGTCGAAAGTGTCTTCACGCACCTGTCTGATCTCCGCACCGCACTCCTCGAGGGTGAGGAAGGCGTCATCGGCCGGTTGGTGGAGAGCATTCAGCAGGACATCGATCGCGCCGCTTCGGCCCGGGCCCGGGCCGGCCACCGCAGCCGGATGGTGGCCGATGCGGTCAGTCGCTTCGAGTCACGAAACATCACCGACGAAACAATTCGTTCGCAGCTTCGAGACGTGGACTACACCGACGCGAGCATGCGATTCGCCACCCTGCAGCAGCAGCTGCAGGCAAGTCTGGCCACGACGGCCAGGATCTCGTCCCTGAGCCTGATGGATTTCCTGGGATGAGCGTTCGATTACCTAACAACACGCCGGGGCCTACGGCCGGCTCCGGACGAAGGGACAGGATGTCCCCCCGAAGGCACGCGACGTGCACGGGGACCACCCCTGGATGTGGGAGGCCGCACACAGATGGAGCGTTCACATGAACGTACAAACGACACGGTTCGGTACGGTTGAGGTCGATGATGATCGGGTGCTGGAGTTCGCATCCGGGCTGCTCGGCTTCTCGAGCTACACCCGCTTCGTGCTGCTTCAGCCGGATGAAGACGGTGTGTTCTTCTGGTTGCAGTCGGTCGAGGCTCCCGAACTTGCCTTCGTGATCACGGATCCGCAGATCTGGGTTCCCGAGTATGAGGCGATCATCCGCAAGGAGCAGATGAGCACGCTGGATCTGGACCGCATCGAGGATGCCCAGGTCTTCGTGATCGTGAACAAGTACGACAATGCGTTGACGGCCAATCTTCAGGGGCCGCTGGTCCTGAATCTGCGCAATCAGCAGGCGATGCAGCTGGTTCTTGCCGACAAGCGATGGACCACCCGTCACCAGATCGCACAGCTGGCCGAGGAACGCAGGGCGGCATCCGCCTGAACGCGTCGACTTCGACTACATCAATGGATGCATGAGGCGTCCAGGGCACTTGGAAGGACCCAGCAATGCTCGTACTTTCACGACATAGAGACGAAACAATCATGATCGGTGACGACACCGAGCTGACGATCATCGACATCAGGGGTGACAAGGTTCGTATCGGAATCAAGGCACCACCGCATGTGCCGGTGCACCGCAAGGAGGTCTACGACGCGATTCGCCTCGAGAACGAACAGGCAATGTCGCTTGCGGACCCGGACCTCAAGACCTCGATGGCCGGAAAGTCGAGGCGAGGGGCCACGGCCGCCAGCATCGCCAATCCGGTCGTACCCCGTTCGGAGACTGCGTGATGGGAGGTGGGGGTTCCGATAAGCCACGCACCCGGTCCGCCACGAAGTCCTTGACGGGCCCGAGCGGACGTGTTGGCGGGTTCTCGGACCCAGCGATTCGCGATTCAGCACGGCCGCTTGGCCACGTCGATAGGTATTCATCGGTCTGCAATCGAATGGGGGGACTCCCCACGAATTCGGCAGGCGTCTGGAGCTACGGATGAACAGCATTCATACCAACTACGCGTCGATGATCGCTCAGCGGTCCCTCATGCAGCAGTCGAGGCAGCTGGACCAGGCGCTGACACGCCTCAGCACGGGACTTCGCATCAACCGTGCGTCCGATGATCCAAGTGGACTGATCGCAAGCGAATCGCATCGTTCCGAGCTGGTCGGAATCGAGGCGGCAATGGCCAACGCCGGCCGCGCTGAGCAGATGCTCAATGCCGCCGATGCCGGCTTGCAGGAGATCAACACGCTGCTGCTCGATCTTCAATCCGTGATTCTCGGTGCCGGTGACGGAACCGCCGATCGGAACGACGACCCGGCGATCCGTCAGCAGGAGGCCGAGGCCATTCTGGAGGCGATCGATCAGCTCGCCAACGGCACGACCTTCAACGGATATCAGCTGCTCAACGGTGATCTCGACTACACGGTGGAAGACAAGGATGTGGCGGACATCAAGTGGCTTCAGGTGCATGCGGCCCGACTCGGTCAGGGGGGCGCATCCTCCGTGCCGGTCGACATCGATGTCCAGGTCTCTGCAGCCAAGGCTGCGGCATTCATCGATGTCGACACCACCAACGGATCCGGTGCCTTCTACAACGCAGACGGTGGATCGGTCACCTTCGAGTTCAGCGGCAATCTGGGTGTCCAGCAGTTCACCTTTGCCCCCGGCACGCTCATCAACGACATGGTGGACATCATCAATTCCTTCACCGGCGAAACGGGGGTCGAAGCCTCGGTCAGCGTCGCGAGCGAATCCATCGTGCTGACGTCCTCGGAGTACGGCAGCGACGCGTTCGTGGAGGCGAAGGTCATCGAAGGGGAAGATGCAGGCGTCCTTCACCTCTACAGCGATGATCCGGCCGGCGGTGGCGCTCCCAACGGATTGCCCGGCATCCGCGATGAAGGACGCGATGCCCAGGTTCTCGTCAACGGCGTGCTTTCCGTATCCAAGGGCCTCGAGGTGCGTTCGATGAACACGCTGGTCGACATGACCTTCCAGATCACGGAACTCATGAATCTGAACCAGCGATCGACCAGTTTCTCCGTCAGCGGTGGAGGCGCGTCGTTCCAGTTCGACTCCGATCCGCAAAGCGATCTGGTGTCCTCGCTGGGCATCGAGTCCGTCACCACGGGATCGCTGGGCGGAGCATCCGGCACGCTGGCGAGTCTGCGATCGGCCAACTCGGCGAACATCTTCGACGGGGACACGGAGCTGGCAGAGCGGATCGTCTCGGAGGCCATCGATTCGGTCACCATGGCCCGGGCGCGAATCGGAGCCTTCCAGCGGTACTCCATCGATTCGTCGATGCGGAGCCTCCTGATCGCCATGGAGAACACCACCTCGGCGGAATCACAGGTACGGGATGCGGACATTGCCCGCGAGACCGCGTCGCTGGCCCAGGCACAGATCATCCAGCAGGCTGCGATGTACGCGCTGGGGGTGGCCAACACCCAGCCCGCGACCGTGCTCGCGCTGCTTGGATGAGGTAATCAGAACTTCCCTCCGAATCCGGATTGCGGCGACCTTTTCAGGTCGCCGCAGTCCTTTTTGGAGTGTCCTTCCATCTACAGGAGTGAATCCATCAGTGTCTGCAGGCTGCTGCGACCGATGGTTCCCCCCTCGCCGGGCCCATCGTCCCGGAACGATCGGAAGAGTGCGCACTGGAAGCAGATCACGTAGTCGATGGTGTTCCCATCGTCCTGACAATGGCGAATCCCATGGCGTGGAATGAAGCAGCGTCTCGCCCGGGCGTCGGGATCCTCGATGCCGGTCCGGAGGGCATCGAGGAGTGATCGTTGAACGGCCGGATCGGTGACCGACCGGACTGCGGTGACGATCCAGTCATGGAATGTCCCGTCCGAATCAGGCTGCCGACCGGCATCACCGTCGAGACGGTAGATCGTGATCGACGAATTTTGACGAAGGATGTCCGGTCGGGCACCGGACCCGGAATCAAGACTGCACGCGGTCTGCAGGACGCACAGAAGCAGGATCACGATTTGCAGGAGCCGATTCATCAGTGCGAGCAGCCTCCTCGCCCGCATCCGCATCCACCGCCATCAACGCTGAATCCCGTCTGCGACGACGCGGGGGCTTCGACCATGAACGTGCTGTGGACACGTACGAAGGTGCGTCCCTGCCCATCGGGATCTTCGACAGGGTCATTCGCCTGGGCCATGGGCCGCAGAAGCGTCAGAGTGCTTCCATCTTCCTCGCAGCGGTATTCGTAGAGTGGCATGACCAGATGGTAGACGACTCAGCCAAGCTTCTCTTGCACCATGCCCGGCCATTCTTCGAATCCGGGACGCCCCATGAGGCCAAAGGTGGCCTGTTTGCCCGTTTCAACCGCCGGTTGATCGTAGGGATCGATCCCGAGGAGTCCTCCGGCGATGGCGGTGGCCATCTGCCAGAGCCAGATGAACTGGCCGATGGAAGGGGCATCGAGCCGGGGGATCCTGATCGTGTAGCAGGGGCGGTTCGATTCGGCGAATGCGTACTCAGTCGCCCGACGCTCCGCAGTCAGGAGCTCAGCAAGATCGTGTCCGCCGAGATACTGCAGCGACTTCGCATCGTCGCGAGAAGGGATCGGCAGTCGTTCATCGTGGGCATCCAGGGCGACAAACCCGAAGACCTTGTC
>CAJWBW010000069.1:0-6860 GCA_913020415.1 uncultured Phycisphaerae bacterium
GACGGGGCTTGTGCTGCTTGACGATCTTCATGAGTCCGGGAACCGTGAAGGTGCCGGGTCCACGACGACCGATTTGCTTCTTGACGAGACCAGTCATCGAATCGAAGACCGATGCGACTTCCTTGCGCGTCAGGCCGGTTTCATCGGAGATGCTTCCGAAGATCTGGGTCTTGGTGAGCGGCTTCACTTCGGCGGCCGACTTCTTGGTCTTCTTCTTGGTCTTCTTCTTTGCCATGGATCAGAATCCTTTCCTCTGAATGGGCTTGATTGACTGGTACGAGAGGGCTTCCTCGACGCACCCGGGTAGCCCCCACCTGGGAGCGTCGGAGACCCGAATCGCCAGGAAGATACGTGGTCGACTCCCGGCAAACAAGGGATCGAGCCCTGATTTCATAGGGTTTTTTGCTTTTGCCGGATTGCCCCGCGGCCCGCGCCTTCATGAAAATCACTTTATTTCAAGTGATTTTATGACCTCGTCCGACACCCGGCGGGGAAGCGGACGGCAACCGAAGTCATCGGCCGCCCGCTCTCGGTCACAAAAAACCACTGGAATTTACCTGCTTTTCTGAATCAGGCCCGACACCACCGAACCGCCCAACCATCGTTCGCGTCCGGCATCCACCACGGACCGCCGACTGGAGAGCGGTCGAGGAAACGAGAAAACGCCCGCATTTGCGGGCGTTTTCAGGAAGCGGACAGGGCGGGATTCGAACCCGCGGTAGAGGTATAACCCCTACGCCGGTTTAGCAAACCGGTACCTTCAGCCGCTCGGTCACCTGTCCGAGGGATCCGATGATTCTACCACGTGCGGAGCTGCAGCGGGGGGGTCATCCGATCGGGTTTGCCCGGTACCACTCGACGGTCTCACGCAATCCGGCCTCCAGATCGACGGACGCCGTGAATCCCAGATGCTCCCGGGCCCGACCGACGTCGAGATACCGGCGGGGCTGGCCGTCGGGCTTGCTGGTATCCCATTCGACACGCCCTTCGTACCCGACGGCGTCCGCGATCATGGTCGTGAGATCGGCAATGGAGGTCTCCACCCCGGTACCGAGGTTGATCGGTTCGCAGGGGACATCGCGCTCGGCGGCCAGCACGATGGCCTCGGCCGCATCGGCGGCGTGGAGGAATTCACGTGTCGGGGTTCCCGTCCCCCAGTTCGAGACCTCCTCGAGCCCGGCGTCCTGGGCCTCCACATAGCGGCGGATGATGGCCGGAATGACGTGGCTCTTCTCCTCCTCGAAGTGGTCGCCGGGGCCATACAGGTTCGCGGGAACCAGTACCGCGCACGGCAGGCCGTACTGACGTCCGTAGGTCTCGCACGCCTCATGCAGCAGACGTTTGGCCATGCCGTAGGGGCCGGTGGCCCCGACGGGCTTGCCGGACCAGATCGAATCCTCGTGCAGCGGCAGAGGAGCATCCTTCGGGTAGGAGCAGGTCGTGCTGATGAGCACGAGCTTGTCGAGTTCCGACCTGCGTCCCTCTTCGAGCAGGGCGAGACCCATCAATGCATTCTCGTAGAGGAACCGGGCGGGATTCTCGACATTGGCACCGATGCCACCGCACGCCGCCGCGAGGTGGATGAGGATGGATGGCGACTGCTCGGCGTAGAGCCGACGCACTTCCGACTGCTCGGTCAGATCGTAGTCGGATGATCCCAGAGGCACGACGTCCGCACCGCGTCCTTCGAACGCCTTGCAGACGTACCGGCCCAGGAACCCGCGGCCCCCCGTCACCACGACCCGACGGCCGGCAAGTTCCAACGCCGTCATGCATTGGCCTTTCGCTGGGCCAGATAGTGATCCACGTACCAGCTCACACAGCGATCGACGGCGTCACGGAACGAATAGCGGGGGGCGTAGCCGAGAGAGGCCAGTTTCCCGATCGCAGGACAACGACGCGGGGTGCCACCGGCCCGGAGTTCTCCGGGTACGACGTTGATCTTGACACCCATGACGTCGCCGATGGTCTCGACCAGATGCCGGATGGACACCTCCTCCTCGGTGCCGACGTGGTAGATACCGCCGTTCTCGCCGTGTTCTCCCGCCAGGAAGGCGCCGCGGGCACCATCGGTGATGTCGCAGAAGGAACGCGTCTCGCTGCCGTCCCCCTGGATGGGGAGATCGATCTCCTTCAGCTCGAGCCCGTTCGACATCTCGACGATGCGTCCGGTGATCTCGGGAATCACGTGCTCGAATCCCATGTCCGGTCCGATGAAATTGTGCGGACGGAAGAGGACGGTCTCGAGCCCACGGAAGCCGCCGTAGTGCAGCGTCAGCAGCTCGCAGGCGATCTTGCCGCCCCCGTAGCTGAACCGGGGATTGGTCACGTCGGGAATCATCAGACGCTCCGCCTCGGTGGTGGGCACATGGCTGGGATTGTTGTAGGTCTCACTCGTGCTGGCGAGGACATACCGGCGAACGCCGCAGTCCAGCGCCGCTTCGAGGGTGTTGAGCGTGCCCTTGACACCCACCTCGAGTACGAGATCCGGCTTTTCGTAGAAGTACCTCGTGCCGTTGATGTAGGCCAGATGCCAGACGACCTCGCATCCGGCGGTGGCCTCGCGAACCGCGTCGGCATCGCGCACGTCGCCGTCCACCAGCTGGACCCGGTCGCCGAAGCGCTCCAGTCGGGCGGGGCGGCCACGGGAATGGTCGTCCATCACGACCACCTCATGGCCCGCGCCGAGAAGTTCCTCGCAGAGCTGCGAGCCGAGGAATCCACTGCCTCCGGTCAAGAGAACCTTCATGACGACACCTCCGCCTTCACAAGATCACCGGCCTGATAGAAGATCTGATCGATTCCACCGACATTCCAGATGTCGGCAACCCACGCTTCCGGTCGATTCCGACCCAGTTCGAGCAGGACCTCGTGGTACCCGGTGTGGTTGGTGGCCACGAAGACGCAGTCGACGTCCTCCAGCGCGTCGTTCACGGGCCAGTTCCGCAACGGCGTCGAGGCGGAGGGCTCGTGGATGGGATCGGCGAGGTTGTGGTCCGAGATCCGGATCTCCATCGGCAGCTGGCGTTCGATGTACCGGCAGAGCTTCGGGACCAGACTGTCCCGGATGTCGTCGGTATCGGCCTTGAACGAGAACCCCAGCACGGCCACACGGTGATCGTGGATGGTGGCACGCTTCATGAGCTGGTCGACCAGCATCGCCGGCGTGAACTCGTTCATCTTCCAGGCCGACAGGAGCATGTCCGGGTAGGCGCTCCACTCGTTGATCATTCCGAAATCCTTCCGCAGGCACGTGCCGGCGGTGAATCCGGGCATGGCCAGGTTGCAGCGGGGATAGTCGTGATTCGCAAGACGCCGCGTCTCGTAGATGTTCGCTCCGAAATCATCCGCGATCAGGGCGAACTGGTTCGCCACCGCGAAGTTGATGTAACGGGAGATGTTGTTGAACAGCTTCACGAGCTCGGCCGTGATGAAGTCGGTCCGAAGGATCTCCGGAGCCAGCTTCCCGAAGAGCTCCGATGCGGAATCGATGCTTCGCTCGTCCTCGCCGCCGACGATCTGCGGCAGGGACCGGAGTTCGGTGTGGGCAAGGCCCTCCGCGATCCGCTCGGGGCAGAAGGCGAGGAGGATGTCCTCCCCGACCTTCATGTCGGTGTTGCGTTCGATCCACTTCTTGACGTAGGACGTCGTGCCCGGTGCGACCGTACTGCGGAGAATGACCGTCTGTCCCTTGCGGAGGTACGAACCGAGACTGGCCAGCACCCGTTGGATCTGGGACAGATCGGTCTCGATGTGATTGTGCAGCGGTGTACCGACGGTGATCACCAGATGGCTGCTGCTGGGGACCACATCGGCGGGGGAGGCGTGGACGATGAATTCCTTCCGGGCGATGATCTCGTCGTACCCGGGCTCGTGGAACGGCATCCGGCCGTCATTGACAGACTCCCGCATGTTGGAATCGATATCGACCCCGGTCGCCCGCACGCCGGCGTCCACCAATGAAAGACCAAGGGGCAGCCCCACACGGCCGGTCCCGATGATGCAGACGTCGTATTCGAACATGACTTCGCTCGTCCTTTTTCGTAATCGGGCATGGTGTGCCCGGAATAATCAGAAATCCTTGAATTCCGCATACTAGCAATCGGCTGATTGGCAGGTGAACTGTGATTCCGAACCGGATTGATTTGAAGTCAAAATCTCGAGATTGGACCGATCGGCCCCCCCGAGCCTTCTCCCGGCCGCGATGGACCGAGATAGAATGGCGTGCAACCCCATTGGAGGCAGCGAGATGGCCACTCAAAGCACCACTACGGTCCAGAAGCCGATCAACATTCGGAAGTGGGTCGAGGACCATCGGAACGACTTTCGACCTCCGGTCGGGAACAAGTACCTCTACCGCGGTGAGGATTTCTTCGTGATGGTGATCGGCGGCCCCAACGCCAGGAACGACTTCCACAAGACCGGTTCCGAGGAATACTTCTTCCAGCTCGAGGGAGACATCTGCGTCCAGACGATCGAGGACGGCCGGATCGTCAACCACCTCGTCCGGGAAGGGGAGACCTTCTTCATCCCCCCCAACGTTCCGCACGCCCCGCACCGACCACCGGGGACCGTGGGCGTCGTCGTGGAGCGGAACCGGCCGGCCGGCGAAACCGAGCACCAGCAGTTCTACTGCCCGAACTGCCACGAGATGGCGTGGGACGAGGAGTTCGACTGCGCCGACATCGTGGAGCACTTCAGGGATTCCATGGAGGCCTTCTGGGCCGATCCAGCTCGCTCCACGTGCACCCACTGCGGCACCAGAATCGGAAAGCCCGGCCCCGTCGAGCGAATCGAGGTCGGCGAGGACGTCACCATCCTTCGATGCGGAGAAGAATCGTGAACGCCTCCAGACCACTTCGAATCGACATGCACACCCACATTCTTCCGAGAACGTGGCCCGATCTGCACGATCGCTACGGATACGGAGAATGGATCCAGCTCAACCACCACGAACCCGGCAGGGCCGAGATGCATTCGGGAGGCACCGTATTCCGCGTCATCGAGGAGAACTGCTGGGACCCCGCCGTTCGCCTGGCCGACATGGATCACACCGGGATCGACAGCCAGGTCGTCTGCACCATTCCGGTGCTCTTCTCGTACTGGGCGAAACCTAAGGACACCCTCGATTTCTCGCGGATCCTGAACGACGACATCGCGAACACCACCCGTTCGCATCCGGGCCGCTTCATCGGCCTCGGTACCATCCCCATGCAGGATACGGACCTGGCGATCTCGGAACTCGAACGGTGCGTGAAGGAACTCGGCTTCCCAGGCGTCCAGATCGGATCGAACATCAACGAACGAAATCTCGACGAAGATGCGTTCTTCCCCATCTTCGAAGCCGCCCAGGATCTTGACGCCTGCATCTTCGTGCACCCCTGGAAGATGCTGGGACAGAACCGCACCCGGGACCACTGGCTGACGTGGCTGGTCGGCATGCCGGCTGAGACCTCACTGGCCATCTGCTCCCTGGCGATGGGAGGGGTCTTCGAGCGCCTTCCCAACCTGCGATTCGGATTCGCCCACGGCGGCGGCAGCTTCCCTCTGACGGTCGACCGCATCGACCATGGATTCGAGGCACGCCCCGACCTGTGCCAGACACGAACCAAGACCCCACCGAGCCTGATGATGAACCGGATCTTCGTCGACTCCGCGCTGCATGGGCCGGAATCACTCCAGTACGTCATCAGCCGGTTCGGCGCCGACCACGTCTGCCTCGGCAGCGACTACCCGTTTCCGCTGGGAGAACCGAATCCGGGCAGCACGATCGACGATCTCCAACATCTCAGCGATCACGACCGCAGCCGACTGCTCTCGGGTACCGCAATGGAGTTCCTGGGACTGTCCGCGGACGAGCTCCTGCGCAGCCTGAATGCCGAGGCGGGCACGGCATGACCTCGACCGGACAGGATCACAGCCTGCTTGCCGACGCCCGTCGACTCGACGCCGAGGCAGCCGTACCGTCCCACCGGCATGCCTTTCACATGCCGCGCACCCAAGACGGTGATGAGGCGATCTACTTCTGCGGCAACTCGCTTGGGCTGCAGCCGCTGGCTACCGCCGCCCACGTACAGGAAATCGTCGACGACTGGCAGCGACTCGGCGTGGGCGGCCATCGCAACGCCCGGTCGCCCTGGTACTCGTACCACGAGATCTTCCGCGAGCAGGGGGCCCGACTGGTCGGCGCCCGTTCCGGCGAGGTGGTCATGATGAACTCCCTCACCGTCAACCTGCACCTGCTGTTGACGAGCTTCTATCGTCCCACGGGCCGTCGAAACCGCATTCTCATGGAATCTCCGGCCTTCCCATCCGACGTCTACTGCGTCAGATCGCACCTCGAGGCCCGGGGCCTCGATCCCGATGACCATCTCATCGTGGTTGGACCGAGGAACGGCGAGGACTGCCTTCATACCAGCGACATCGTGGCGTGCATCGAAGAGGCCGGCGACACGCTGGCCACGGTCATGATGGGCGGGGTGAACTTCCTGACCGGCCAGGTCCTCGATCTGCCCGCCATCACGGACGCCGGCCACCGCGCGGGGGCGACCGTCGGCTTCGATCTCGCCCATGCGGTCGGAAACATCCCCATGAAACTCCACGAGTGGAACGTGGACTTTGCCGCCTGGTGCTCCTACAAGTATCTCAACAGCGGTCCGGGTGCCGTCGCCGGCGTGTTCGTTCATGAACGACACGGATCAGATCCCGAGCGTCCCCGTCTGGCCGGATGGTGGGGCAACGACCCCGATACGAGGTTCCGCATGCATCTGGAAGACCGCTTCGTGCCGGTTCCCAACGCCGAAAGTTGGCAGATCAGCAACCCGCCGGTCCTGGCCATGGCACCTCTGCGGGCTTCGCTG
>CAJWBW010000070.1:0-6796 GCA_913020415.1 uncultured Phycisphaerae bacterium
GCACGTTGTCTCCGTTCTCCATCGCCCATCGACCGGCGTCGGGCTGCTCCCGCAGCAGACGGACGGTGTCCAGGGGCGATCCATCGAAGCCGAAGAGGGTGATTCGGGCCCGCTCCAGATCGGAAGGGTATCCATCACGAATCTCCACTTCCGTTGCCCGCAGGGACGTGATGGACCGAAGCAGTTCCTCGACCCGTTCCGTGGGCACTTCCTGCCCGTCGAACTCCGGAGCGACCCAGCGATCGAGGGCACGTTCCAACCGGAACACGTCGCCCGAGACATCGATTTCCATCGACTTCACGTCCGATCCGCTCAACTTTGATGCCCGATGGTCGACGAGGGTCACCGGATCGGGAAGCAGGGAGGCCACGGTGCGTCCGTCGAGTTGCAGCACGGCCGGAACCCCTTCGATCATTGCGGCCCGGTCCTGCGTGGCACCGCCGATCCGATCACCGATCAGAAGCACGCGGGTGCGGTCGTCACGGGTGATCGCCAGCCTCGCCAGCGGAGGTTCCAGCCCGAAGGCGGCAAGATCATCCGGCTGGTCGAGGAGCACCTGGGACCACATGGCCCGGGCGAGATCGATGGCATGCGTGCCCATGGATTCGCCGTCGATTCGAGTGGAGATGGGATCGACAATCGCCCATTCCCGACCGGAACGTTCCAACACGACGGTATTTTCGCCGACGGAACGCTCGATGCGGTCCACCTCGATGTCGACACCGGGAAAGAGGGTACGCTCCCGCCACAGGACAGGATTGGCATTCAGGAGGGTCGACGGCAGCGCATCGTCGACCACCAGCACCTCCGGCCGACCGTCCCGGCGAACGTAGGCCCGCCCCCCGAGCCCCGTCTGGCCCACATCGATCCGGACTTGCTGTTCACCGGCTCCGTAGGCAATGGAAGCACGGGGCGGATCAAGCGAAAGACGTTCCAGATCACCTTCCTCCGGCACATCGATCCGGTCGACGACGCGGGTCGCCAAGGCGGACTCGATCAATGACAACATGGAGGAATAGGACGCGGCATGCCGAAACGGCTCGGTCTGCCACCAGTCGTCTCCCTCACGGGTGAAGACCAGAGGACGGCCCTGCTCGAATCGGACTTCGATGCGATCGATCTCGTCGCGCGGCAGCTCGGACCGTGTCGCCAGAGGAATCGGATCCGTGGAGCGGGCACGGGTCGGAGCCGATTCGTGCATCAGCCAGGCCACGACCACCAGTGCCGCCGCCGCGCAGACCGTAATGAGTGTCGTCGTCCAACGCATCAGGTTCGCCTCGCCATCCAGACGCCGATGCCCAGCAGCAGCACCGCCCCGGGCAACACCACCGTGAGCAACCAGCCGACGATCTGCAACTGGGTGCCGCCGATGCCCCGCAGTCGTGCGACCTCCTGGGAAAGCGGCCCCTGGGCGACCAGTTGATCCTCACCCGCAAGCCAGGCCACCGACGCCATCATGAGCTCATGGTTTCCGGGATGCAGCAGACTGATTCGATCCCCTCCGGCGGACACGGCCACATCGGCCACATTGCTCAGCATCCAGGGTCCGGATCCCACGACCAGCAGACGCTGCGGCACGCCACCGGCAACCGGCGATCGCTCGATCGCGTAGATCACGTCGACCGGATCATCCATCCGCTGCGAGCCCTTTTGCACCGGCCCCAGATCGAGACTGGGCGTCCACTGACTCTCCAACCATCGATCCGCCGACGGATCCACGGACGCGATGGTCTGGACCGGGACCCCATCCCCAACCAGCGGTCGCAGCGGCACGGGCAGAGGCAGCGCGAGGTTCTGGCCATTCAGTGCGGACGCGATCGGGTGGGGCGCCGTGAACTCGGTCAGCTGCTGGAACATCTGGACGACAATCTCCCCCTCCCCGTCGACCGCCTCCTCCAGAACCACCGACCCCGTATCCGCCTCGATCCCCATTCGGGATACCAGTCCGGCCCACGGATCGGACTGGCCATAGCGGGGAAGAAAGCTGGGATACAGACTCACCAGCACGGAATTGCCTTGATCGATGAGATGCGAAACTGCCTCGAGCAGTCTCCGTTCGGCGGGATCGATTTCAAATCCGATCCGCTCCGAGGGGGGCAGCACGACCCAGACCACCGGCGTACCGGAGGCGAAGGCGGGTTGCGGCGCCAGCGTCACCGGCCATTCGACGACGTCGATGCGTGCGGCCTCGAGCAGTCCGGTGATGCCGGTGACATCCGCCTGCTGCGGATGAGCGTCGAGCCTCGATACATCGTCGGCGTGCACGAAGACCACGGCCGGCATCGTGTCCTGTTGCAGCGAACGGATTGCCGACGACAACAACTGCTCACCACGGAATCGCTGGTCGATGCGGACCGAACCCACTTCGTCCTGTCGGAGATTCGATGCGAAGAGTTGTGAGGCGGGAATCGCCATGGCACGATCCGGCCCCACGATGATGGCGGCTTCGCCTTCACGAAGCTGCCCTGCGATCCTGGCAATTTCAAGTGGTTCAAGCCGGGCCAGTTCATCGGCGGTGATCGCCAGAGCGGTCGCCTCGGCGGAGATCGCGTTGGAAAGGCGAGCCAGTTCCTGCTGCTGCTCCGAAGCGCCTCCATCGATCCGATCGATTCGCCGGGCGGCCGCCTTCAGCTCGTTCGCCCAACGGGACAATCCTTGTTCGAGAATCGAACGGGCGGCTTCGAGATCGGGCAGCGGCGAACCACCCTCAGGTGTGGTGGCCTCCTCGACCGCCTCCAGCACCAGATGCCCCTGCTGGCCGAGCAGGCGAAGGGCCGCTGCGATTGCCTCGACATCCCGTATCGCCGCTGCGTCTTCCCCTTCCCGAGTGACGAGCCGGTCGATCCGGTCCGCGGTGGGCCCTGCGAATGCGACCAGATTCTCGAACTCCTCCGAGGCGTTCCGCACGGTTCGTTCGAAGGACTCGATGGCTTCGGCCTCCCGGTCCCGGAGTTCCATGAGCAGCCGATCGTATTCCGTCAAGGCGCCGGGCATCGACGGATCGATCCGTTGCACCGTCATGGATGGTGCGGCATCGGCGTATCGATCCAGCACCTCGTCGATCTGACTGACCACGGCCGGGTCCGTCTCGGCATCCACCATCACGACCGTGATGCTCCACGGCCCCTCCAGCCCGGCCAGCAGCTGCTGGCTTCGGGGGCTGAGTGAATAGGAACGGGACTTCGTGGCATCGATTCGAGCCCGCAGTTCGGGTTGCATCAGGATGTCGTTGATCGCGATCAGCCCCACCACCAGCGCCAGCAGGAACAGCATGCTGCTCGTCCATCGTCCGATGCGTCTGCTGCTTCGCGGCCTGGTCATGCGCATCGCTCCGTTTCCACGATGACCACGGATGCGGCCAGGAAGAGACCGGTGAGACTGACGAAGTAGACGAGACTCGAGGTGTCGATGAGACCGATGGTGAAATCCTGCATGCGCAGGAAGGGATCCCACGGTGCAAGGAGCTCCCACGTTTCCGCTCCCAGCCAGACCGGCAGCGCGGAACGCCCCAGCCCGATGAGGATCCAGAAGAACACCGTCAGGAGGTAGGCGACCGTCTGCGATGCGGTGATCGCCGAAGCAAGCACCCCGCTGGCGAGATAGACACTGCCCACGAGAAGCAGTCCGAGATACCCCGCGGCGATTTCGCCGGGATCGGGACGCCCGTAGAGTTCCAGCAGCAGGACCAGCACCAGCGTCGGCAGCAGGAGCACGACGAGGTATCCCATCGAAGCCGCATACTTGCCGAGGATGAATGCCCCGCTGCCCGCGGGCGATGCGGCCAGAAGCTCCCAGGTCCCCTGTCGGCGTTCCTCGCAGACGGCACGCATCGTCACGGCCGGGCACAGGAACAGCAGGATGATCACATCGAACGCGAACACGCCGCGGAGGGTCGCAGGCTGACCGGGCAGAAAGATGTTCGAGAGGAACACGATGCCGTTGGCCAGCAGGAACAGGGCTCCGACGACGTACCCCGAAGGAAGCAGGAAGAAGGAACGGAACTCCCGCCCGGCGATGACTCCGAGACTGCTCATGGCGAGGCCTCCATGAACGCCTGCGCCGTCAGTTCGACGAACACATCCTCCAGGGACGCCCGGGCCCCCGACTTGGACCGGGCCCGCAGGGTGTCGAGGTCCCCCTGGGCCACCACCCGCCCTCGCGCGAAGAGAATGATCCGATCACAGATGGTCTCGACTTCGCTGAGCACGTGGGTGGAGATGAGAATGGTTCGTTCGACGGCGAGTTCCTCGATGAGCCTCCGTACCTCGATCACCTGCAGAGGATCGAGTCCGGACGTGGCCTCGTCGAGCACCAGCACGTCCGGATCATGCAGAATCGTGGCCGCCAGTCCCACCCGTTGGCGGTAGCCCCGGGACAGCTGACCGATGAGGCGGTTCGACGCCGCCTCGAGTCCACATCGGACCATGGCGGATTCGATGGCCGAACCGGCATCTGCGACGCTGTAGAGCCGGGCCCGGAACTTCAGGTATTCGCGTACCCGCATCTCCGCGTAGAGCGGGGATGATTCGGGCAGGTAGCCGATGCGGGCCGCCGCCTGTCGACGCTGGCGGATCATGTCGAATCCCGCCACCTCCACCTGTCCGGTGGTGGGTGGAAGAACCCCGCAGATCATCCGCATCGTCGTGGTCTTTCCGGCCCCGTTGTGGCCGAGCATGCCCACGATCTCTCCCCGCTTGATGCTGAAACTGGCTGATTCGACCGCGGTCACCGGACCGAACCGCTTCGACAAGCCGCGCACACGGACACCATCGGTGCCGGACGGGCGATCCGCGGAGACGGGGATGTCCTGATTGGCTTCGGTGTGCACGAGGTCCACTACTTCCCTGCAGTGTCCAGGGTGGCATCGGACCGATGCCGGATCCCCCGGATGCGGAAAGGTTCGCACTTGAGAGGGCGTATTGTCAAGCAGGGAAAGCCCCCAATCCGATGGTGGACGGTTGCTGGGGCGGATTTTCGAATTACGCTTCTCCTACGCTGCTGGAGCGGGGGTTCGAAAGATGAACGATCTGCAACCACTTCTTCTCGTGATCGGGGATCCCTCCTCGGGGGCGATCGATCTGGAAGCGCTCGCGTCGCGGTTCGAGATCGAGGCGGCCGCCGACCGCACCAGTGCCCTGATACGCAGTGCCAGAACCCCCAATCGCCCCTGCTGGATTCTCTCACCCGGGAGCGGATCGGGCAGCCTCCTGAACAGTTTCGGCGACGCCGTCGCTCTGGTCGGAAGCGATGGGGCGACCATCTGGATGGATGACCGGTTTGCCGGCCTCTCCCAATCCCTCCGCGATCAGGCGACCGGCTGGTCGAGTCAGTCGCCCCAGCATCAGCGGCGAAGCCACTTCCACGAGGACGACCGCCACTGGGAGCTGCTGCGGGCCCCTTCGACGGAGGGAAGCTGGCTGTGCCTGGTGCTCGAAGTCACCGACGAACGTCGACACCAACTGCGCGTCGAAGCCATCACCAGCGCCGGCTCGAGGCTGCTCCACATCGATCGGACCACCGTGGCCAGTCTCAACGTGGCCGAACGGCTCCAATTGCTGGAGCAGCAGATCGTGCAGCAGGTGCGGGAGGAACTCAACTTCGACAACTTCGAGATCCGACTGCTGGATCCTCGGTCACGACAGCTGGAACTCGTCATCTCCGAGAACATCAATCCGCTCAAGCTGGGCGAGGTGATCTACGCCCGTGAGGAGGGCAACGGAATCTCCGGATGGGTCGCAGCCCGGGGCGAATCGTACACCTGCAGCGACGTGCAGGCCGACCCCATGTACCGGGAGGGGCTCGATGATGCCGCCAGTTCCCTGACCGTTCCGCTGCGCATGCACGATGAGGTCATTGGTGTCTTCAACATCGAATCAAACTCCCCGGGCAACTTCGACTCCAACGACCAGGAACTGGCCGAGCTGTTCGGCGAATACGTGGCGATTGCGATGCACATGCTCGACCTGCTCGTGGTCGAGCGGTACACGGTCAATGAACAGGCGGCCCGCAACCTCCTCGCCGATCTCGACGAACCCCTCAAGGAGATCACCGACGTCGCACGAAGGCTGGAGGACGACAGACAGGCCGACGATGCCCTCGTGAACCGTCTTTCGGCCGCGGTGACCTCCATGCGATCGAGAATCGAGGCGACGGCGGCCGGTCCGCAGTCGATTCTCGACGCCGAACAGGCGATTCACCGCATCGAACGCAACGAGGTGCTCGCCGATCTGCGGATCCTGGTCGCCGACGACGAGGAGACCATCCGCGTCGCCGTCGGACGGATCCTGGTGCAGCTCGGTTGCGAAGTCACCATCTGCGAAAATGGTCGTACGGCGCTCGAGGAATTCGATCGTGCCGGCAGCCGGGGATTCGATCTGGTCCTTTCGGACATCAAGATGCCTGATCTGACCGGCTACGAGATCTTCCGGGAGGCGCGGACCCGCTACGACGGCATTCCCGTGATCCTGATGACGGGCTTCGGCTACGACCCGAACCATTCGATCGTACGCGCCTCCCAGGAGGGCATGCAGTCGGTGCTGTTCAAGCCCTTCCGGACCGATCAGTTGATCGAGGCCGTGACCAACGCACTCACGACGTCGGACTGACCGACCGGTCGATCACCAGCAGGCGCTCGTCTCCGTGCATGTCGCGCACGATGGCCGAAGGCCCGAGTTCGAGCGCCTCGGCGTGTGCACGCACCGGAACCGCCTGGTCGTCGCCGAACTCGACCACCAGCATTCCGTCCGGGGCGAGCACCGGTCCGATCCCGTCCAGCAGACGTCGAATGACGTCCAGA